>DASXWF010000290.1:0-4731 GCA_036503835.1 Polyangiaceae bacterium
CCTTTCGTTGGGTCCACCAGCACGGCAAACGAGCCTGACCGAGATCGACAGGCCCCCTCGTCTTTTTTTGGGGGGGAGGGCGCTCAGCGCCAGGGCGGGCAGACTGGCCCTACCCCGGGTTCGTCATGGAATTTCGGGCGATCGCCTTCGGGCCCGACGTCGGGGCGCCCGCGTCGAGGAAGCGATGGAAGTCGGCGACGACGTCGGCCTTCTGCGTGCCGCCCACCTTCTTCGCCATGCGCCGCCAGTGCTCGTACACCGTCGCGACGGAACATCCGCATTCCTCGGCGATCATCTTGTCGTTGCTGCCCGCGAGATAGAGCCGCAAGATCGTGCGCTGCTTCGCGCTCAGGTTCCGCGCCGACACGTAGGCTTCGATCGTATCGGAGAAGTCGCGTGCCCGTTCGCCCGTCGTTTGCGATGTCGCGGACTCGGGCGGCGGCGTGGAACGGAGGGACGACGAGAATTGCAGCGCCAGCCTGGCGAGCGCCTCCGCGTCGTGCGGAGCGGGAAGCGACGGGATGCCGAGCGCGAGCAGATGCAGCGCGCGCTCGGCCGTCAGCTCCGCGTCGAGGGCGATCACGATTGCGTGCGGCAGACTCCGGCGAACCAGGAACAGGAAGTCGTCGCCACCTGCCTCCGGCAGGCGCAGATCGACGTACACGAGGCTCGGTCTGGCGAGCTCCGGGCACTCGAGGTAAGCACGCAGGCTCTCGGCGGTTTCCACGCGCGAGACCTCGATTCCGCGCCGCTCGAGCGTGGACACGAGAATATCGGTGAGTTGCCCTTCGGGTGCGACGACCAGGACCGTTGATCTTGCTGCGGGTGGTGTCAGCGAACGCGAGACGATGGACTTCAGCGGTTCCGAACCTGCATCCGACATCGGAGCCCTTACCCCTTTTGCCCGTCCTGTCCCGACGAGCCGGGAAACGCGTGGTCCGGCTGAGTGGGACCACGGAAGGTGAATTATTAGACTACGCTAAAAATAGTCTCTCGGCAAGCTGTTTCCCCGGCGCAAGCGCTCCCCTTTCTCTTCTCTTCGGCTGCCTCGTCTTCGCTGATTTTCTTCCGGCGGCGCGACGAGTGCGAAGTCTACCGTTCGAATCTCGAGCGATGGCAAGAGCTTAGGCACTCCCGCAACTCCGAAGAGTGTTCGCTCGAGCCTTCTCGCGCGTGGGGTGTCCGAATTACGCGGACGACCACTCCCACATCGGAAGGCGAAGTGGGATGTGACGCGCCTCGCGCGTGCCGGAACGGTCTACACGAAATTTCACGGCTCGGGCCAGATCGGGCGAAGCATGACCGCAATGCGCTCGCCCGCGCGCGCGATCTTGGGCACGGAATGTTCGAAGGTGCGCTGGCAGCTTCCGCCCATGACGAGCAAGTCGCCGCGCCCGAGCGACAGCGCGAGCGAGCGACCTCCGCCTTTCGGCCGTAGCAAGAAGCGCCGGGTGTCCCCGAGCGAGAGCGTGGCCACGAGCGCAGTCGGGAGCTTTCTGGCCACGTAGTCGCCGTGCCAGGCGACGCTCTCGTTCCCGTTCCTGTAATAGCCGAGGCCGATGCGCTCGAACGCCTCGCCGTAGCGAACCGCAAGGACGCTGCGGGCGCGCTCGACGACGTCCGGGATCGGGCCGTCCTCGGGCAGCGCGGCGACGAGCCGCGGCACGTCGACGATGCGGTCGTACATGGGACGGCGCTCGCGCCGCCAGCGTACGCCTCGTGAAAGCTCGACGAAGAGCTGCTCGTGGCCGGCGAGCCACTCGGGCGCATAGTCGAACCAGGCGTCCTCGGAGAGCATCGTCCGTTCGAGACGCGCGAAGGCTCCGTCGAACGCCGGTGCTTCGTTGCCGAACAAGCCGAGCTGTCGCGCCAAGGTCGAAATCTAGCTCAGCTCTCGCGCGACGCGAGCTTGCTCGGCGAGCATTGAGCGCGCACGCCGGGCATGCAAGAGAATGCGTCCGTGCGCCGGGCGCTGACCACCTTCGATGCGACCTGCATCGGCATCAACGCGATCGTCGGCAGCGGCATCTACCTTTTTCCCGGCAAGCTCGCGGAAGCGCTCGGGCCCGCCGCCATCCTCGCCTGGGTCCTCACGGGCGTGCTGTGCTTGCCGCTCGCGTTCACGTTCGCGAGTCTCGGCGCCGGTGAAGACCGCGCCGGGGGCGCGTTCCGCTACGTGGAACGTGCCTTCGGGACGGCGCCGGCGTTCGTCGTGGGCTGGTCGGCGTGGGTCACGTCGGTCGTTTCCTGGGCGGCGGTCGCTAATGGAGCGGCCGGCTATGCCGCTGGCTTTCTCGCGCTTTCACCGGGCGAGGTCGGCTTGCGCGCGCTGGCCGCGGCGATCGTCCTCGCGCTGACGACGCTGAACGTGTTCGGGGTGAAGCCGGGCGCGCGAGTGACGGACGTGCTCACGGTGGGGAAGTTGATTCCGCTGCTGGTGTTCGTCGTGGTGGGTGCGTGGTTTCTCGAGCCCGCCCGCTTCACGCCGTTCGCTCCGCACGGCTACGGGGCGATGCCGGCGCTCGCGCTGATGACCATGTTCGCGTATCAGGGGTTCGAGGTGGTGGGCATTCCCGCGGGCGAGCTTCGGGACCCGCGGCGTTCGGTGCCGCGCGCGGTGGTCGGCTCGTTGCTCGCCTCGGCCCTCCTGTACGCGCTCGTGCAGATCGTCTTCGTCGGTACGGGCGCAACGTCGAGCGCGCAGGCGCTCCCCGACGCGGCGCGCGGCTTCCTGGGGCCCTTCGGCGCGACGCTGCTCGCTCTCGGCGGTATGCTTTCGATGCTCGGCTTCAATGCGGGCACGGCGCTCTGCACGCCGCGCTACCTCGAAGCGCTCGCCGAGGAGCGGCTGGTGCCGGCGCTCCTGGCTCGCCAGCACGCGCGCTACGATACGCCGCACCTCGCGATCGTCGCGAGCGGCAGCGTCGCGGCGCTGCTCGCGGTCGCCCTCGATTTCGAGCACCTCGTCGATCTGGCGGTGATCGCGGTGCTGGTTCAGTACTTTGCGAGCGCCCTCGCGCTCGTGCGTCTGGGCAGGACGCGCAGCCAGAAGGTCCTGGGGCTCGGCTCGGCCGCCGTCAGCGTCGCGTTCGCCATCGAATGCGACGTGCGGGCACTCCTGCTGCTCTTGCCGCTGATCGCCGCGGGGGGCGCGGTCGCACTCGTGACGCGCGTGCGCTCGCGGGCCGCGCGCTGAGTGCGCGCCGCGCCCGGGTCAGCAGCGGAGCTCGTCGGGAACCGGCATGCCCCGCTCGGCGAAGGCCCGCGCGCTCGACTGGATGGTGTGCCGGGCGTCGGCGCCGAAGCCCTGGGCGACGAGCGCCTCCGCGAGCTCGCGCGAGATCCGCGCGAAGATTGCCGCGGAGGCCGGCAGGCGGCTTTGCTCGACGTGGAGCGCGATGCGCAGCGGAATCACGGCGTGACGCCACGCGCCCGTGTGCGCGTACGCCGCCGAGGCGCGGCGATAGTGCGTGACCGCCAGGTCGAGCTTGCCCAGCCTGCGCGCGAGCTCCGCGGTGTCGTGTTCGACCCGTGCCCGCCCGGGCACGGCTTCCGCCGACCTCTGCAGGAGCTGGAGGGCGCGATCGTGCTCGCCGCGTGCCAGCAATCGTTTGGCCTCGAGAAACCAGGTATCCGCTTCTTTGAGTGAGGTTCGCGTCACACCGTACGCGATTGCACACACCGTACCACTCGTGCGCCAGCGGGATTCCCGCGAAGAAACCAGCCGTTCTCGAGCGCGTGTCCCACTGCGAGACGAACGCGAGCTCCCGTTGTTTCGACCTGAGACGAGCGGAGCGCCACGAAGACGACCTCAAGCCGCGCGCTGTCGCGCGCCGTCAGAAAACGTGCTGCGCCACACGGGCAGGAAGTGACTATCGAGTCTCCGGCGCCACCATCGCTCGAAAGTGGACGGTCGAAAGCGGAAGGCGATAGTCCCCGATGACGCTGAAACCGAGTCGCTCGTAGAGCCGCACGTTGCGCTCGACGTGCGTGAGGAGGAGGCAGCGGTGCCTCTCCGAGGCGAGCGCGGCGAGGCTCCGCCGGGCGAGCTCGGATCCGATGCCGCGGTTGGCAAACTCCGGGTGCACGCCCAGCGTGTCGAAGTAGAGATAGCGTTCGTTCGGCAGCAGGCGCTGCTTGAAGCGCTCGGTGAGCGCCACTTGCCCGAGCAGTCGAGTCGTCCCGAGCGCTCCCGCCGCGAACGGGAGCCGCCACAGGCCCGCCGCGAGCGCGTTCCGCAACCCGAAGCCGCCGTCCGGCTTCTGCAGCATCGCGACCGCGACCAAACGCTCGCCGATGAACGCGCCGAACGTCGAACGCGCCGGGATCAGTTGTCCGAGCGTGACACGGAAGGCGATGGGCATCGCGGCGTCTTCGCGGTCGCCGCAGCACCAGCGAATCAGCGGGTCTCCCGCGAAGGCGGCAGCGAGCACGGCCGTGGCGGCATCGAGATGGGCGACGCCGAGTTCGCTGACCGTCACGGCGGGTTGGTCGGTTCCCATGTCGCTGCCTTGCTCATCGACGCTACGGCTACTACACCGGCTCCCGCGGCACGACGGCCACTACGTCGGCTCCCGGCTGGAGCGAGCGCCTGCTTCCTCGAACCCCATATTGACCTCACCTTCCGGTCAGGGGACAAGGCAGGCGCGTCACCGGCATCGCCCGTGCGCGGAGGAGTAGCGACCGATGAAATTGCGTTTCCCTTGGGGCGGCCTTTCGACTCTCGTGCTG
>DASXWF010000291.1:0-2480 GCA_036503835.1 Polyangiaceae bacterium
GAGCGCTCGGGCCTCGTCGCCGCGCTCGCCCCGGCGGTCACGAGCATCGAGCTCCTTTCGCCGGTGGTGCTCGGCCTGATCGCCGATCGCTACGGCCTGACGGCGGCGCTCGCGATCCTGCTCGTGCAGCCGCTCGGGCTCGCCTGCGTCCTTCTCGCCCGGAGCAAGCGCCGGACGTAGCGACCGGCGCGCATCAGTCGAGCTCAGGGCTACGCCGCGCTGCCGAGCTCCGAAAAGTCCACGCCGTTCGCCTGGCCGTGCGCGAGAATCTTCGTGCGAAGCTTGCGCTTCACGCGCGCTTCGAGCTGGCGCGCCCGCTCCCGCGAAACGCCGAAGCGGCGCCCGACCTCGGCGAGGGCGATCGCGTCGCTCGGATCGGCCATCAACCGGTGTTCGACGATGTAGCGCTCGCGTTCGTCGAGTCCCTCGAGCGCCAGCCCAACGGCTTGACGCGCGTGAAACTCGCTCTCGCTGCCGATCGCGACCTCTTCCTGGCTGGGATCCAGCGCGGGCAGCACGTCGATGAGTCGCGCCCCGGAGTCGCCGTTCGCCGGCGCGTCGAGCGCCAGATCGTTGGCGTCCAGGCGCGTGAGCATCCGCTCGAGCACCTCGGGAGTCACCCCGAGCCGCTCCGCGAGCAGGGCGTCGGCCGACTCGCCTTCGCCGTGGAGGTTTCGGATCCGCACGCGTTCCCGGCGGAACTTGAAGAACAGCTTCGAGCGCATCACGCCGCCCCCGCCGACCATGTTCCAGGACTTGATCGCCGCCCCGAGCATGTACGCCCGGATCCAGTACGCCGCGTAGGTGACGAAGCGGTTGCCCCGGTCGGGATCGAACTTCTCGAGCGCGTGCAAGAGGCCGTGGTTGCCTTCCGCGATCAGGTCGGCGAGCGATGCCCGGTACCGCCGGTATTTCAGGGCGATCGCCACCACATAGCGAAGGTGCGCGCGAACGAGCGTCTCACGCGCCTCCAGGTCGCCCGTCTCCTTGAAGCGTCGCGCCAGTTCGAGCTCGGTGGTCTTTTCGAGCTCCGGGACACTTCTGACCAGCGTCATGTATCGCCACAGGCTCGCGTCGTGCGCAGTTTCCATGAATTCCGTGACCTCGAGGGTTTCGAAAGCGGTCTCCCCGCCCTACACTGCACACTTCGGGCCAGGCGGAGCCCCCTTGGAAGCGGGCCATCCGGACACACCCCGTCCGCCCGCGGACACCCGAGCGTCCGAAAGCGGACACCCGTCCCCTGCAGCGTCCACTTGGCGGTCAGCTCATGGTCGGGCTCAGGCTTGGGACGGCAGGCAGATTTTCTTTTGCCGCCAAGCCGCCAGAAAGCGCAGCGCCGGCGACCTCGGGTGAAGTCGCCGGCACCTGCTGACTTGCGCGCTCAGTTCGTGGAGGGCTGAGCCTGCTGCTTCGCGATCTCGTCGAGGTAGGCCTGGGAGGGCTGCGGCATCGACTCGAGGGCGGAGGCGAGCACTTCGTCGAGCTTGTTCACGAAGACGAACTCGAGCTCGTCGCGCACTTCCCTCGGTACCTCCTCGAGGTCCGCCTTGTTGCGCTCGGGCAGGAGCACGCGCTTGATACCGGCGCGGTGGGCCGCGAGCGTCTTCTCCTTCACGCCGCCGATCGGGAGGACCCGACCGCGCAGCGAGATCTCCCCCGTCATGGCCACGTCGTGGCGGACGCGGATGCCGGTGAGCAGGGAGACGATCGCGGTGAACATCGTGATGCCCGCCGAAGGACCGTCCTTCGGCATGGCGCCGGCGGGGATGTGGATGTGGATGTCGCTCTTTTCCAGGAAGTCCTTGGGAATCCCGTACTTTTCCGCCGTGGTGCGGACGTAGCTGAGCGCCGCGTGCGCGCTCTCCTTCATGACGGCGCCGAGCTGGCCGGTGGGCTGCATCTTGCCCGTGCCGAACATGCGCGTGACCTCGATGAAGAGGATTTCTCCGCCCACCGCCGTCCAGGCGAGGCCCGTCGCGACGCCCGTCTCCTCGGTGCGCTCGGCGACTTCGCTCGTGTGCCGGACCGGGCCGAGGAACTCGCGGAGCTGCTCCTCGGTCTTGATGACGCGCGGATTGGTGTCGCCTTCGGCGACCTTCACCGCTACGCCGCGGATCACGCTGGCGATCGCGCGCTCGAGAGAGCGGACGCCGGCCTCGCGCGTGTAGTGCTCGATGAGCTCCTCCACCGCCTCATCGGTGATGGTGAGCTGCTCGGGCTTGAGCCCGTGCTCCTCGAGCTGCTTCGGGATCAGGTGCTGGCGCGCGATCGCGAGCTTTTCACGCCGCGTGTAGCCGGGGATCTCGAGGATCTCCATGCGGTCGCGGAGCGGCGGCGGGATGGGATCGGCGACGTTCGCCGTGGCCACGAACATCACGTTCGAGAGATCGTACGGGATCTCGAGGTAGTGGTCCGCGAACGAGTTGTTCTGCTCGGGGTCGAGCACCTCGAGCAGCGCGGCGCTCGGGTCGCCGCGGAAG
>DASXWF010000292.1:0-1651 GCA_036503835.1 Polyangiaceae bacterium
CCCCGCAATTTTCCTTCGGAGGGTCGGGCTGCACGATCGAAGGCTTGTCGTCTTGCAGGCGGCTAGTGCAGCGGGATGAGATCAATGTTGAAAAGAGCTGCACTAGAGTCGGAGCGCCCGCGCTACCGCGATGCGCCGCCCCGCGCGATCCGCTCCGGCTTCCAGAATCGCGGGGCCGGAGTAGGCCTGGCCGATCAGGACGCCGTCGAGGGAGCGTACTTCCGCGTCCACGGTGACGACTGGAGCTGCGAGGGTTGGACAGCGGAGGACGACTTCCTCGGTTCCCTCTTCGGCCATGAGGGCGGCGTCGTTCTGGCTGCGGCACGTGACGGGATTGCCGCCGTCCGTGACGCGGACGAGCGTCGAGCCCGCTCGCTCGTCGCGGACGCGGGAGGATAGGCGAACGCGAAGCTCGCTGCCTTCGCCGTCGTGGGCGGTGTCGACGCTCGACACGATGGTGGTCGCGTGGGTCGCGAAACGAGCCACCAAGTGGCCCGCCCACGGGGACTCCGGCGGCGCGGACGCGAGCCGCGAAGGCAACGCGGAGGTGTCGACGGCGAGCGCGTACCAGCCTGCGGGGAGCGCGCCTTCCGGCACGACGATGTAGCGGTCCAGGGTGTCACCCTGCTCCGGGGCGCGCCGTTCGATCTTCACGCTCGCGGTGACGCGCTTGCGCGACGGCCACTCCACGATCTTCAACGCCGCTTTCAGCGCGCTTTCCTCCGCGATCGTGAGCTCGCCCGCCACGAGCACGAGCGGCGCCATCTCGCGAACGCCCGTCGCCAGATCGTCCGGCAGGAGCTGCAGCGCGGCGCGAGGCGCGGGCGGTTCGGCAGGCGCAACCTGGACCGAAGGCGCTCGCTGCTGGGCGTCGTCGGCCGGCCCTGGGTTCTCTTCCGTGCACGCCGACAGCGCGGCCAGGCCAAGGATCATGCTGAATCCAATCGTCTTCATCGCGTACCTCGCAGGCTCGGAATTCTGGCCGCTGTCTCGAACAAGCTCGGATCGGCGGAGACGCGCGCCGTCTCGTCGCCGATGAGGCTGATGTCGAGCGTCGTCTCCTGGACCGCGTCGCGCCCCGCAGCACGCGCGAGCGAGACGCCGGAACGGCTGGTGAGCCGTCCGTCGACCCGCAGCCGCAGGCGCTGATCCTGCGCGAGCGGAGCGCACTGGAACTGCAGTGAATCGATCGGAGTGTCTTCGGACACGAGCGGCCGGTGCGGCGTGCAGTGAGCGCTCCGGTTCAGCGCTTCGACGTGCACGAGGGCATGCGCGGTCGCCAGGCTGCCCACGGGCTCGCTGAAACGCACGACCAGCATGTCGTTGCCCGCCCGAACCGGCGTGTACCCCGTCGCTTTCCCATCGTCGGCCGCCTCGATACGCCTCGAGAACGCTTCGGCGATGAACGGGCGCGAGGTCGGAGAGTAGCGCCTGACGATCGGCTCCGTGGACGTCCTCGGCCCCTGAAACTGCTTGGGCAGGGCGGTCCTCTCGACCACCAGCGCTTCCCAGCCTTCGCTCGCCTTGCCGCTCCGGACGAAGGACAACGACGGGAGCTGGATGAGGTCGTCCGGGGGGAGTGTCACCCATTCGCCCGCGACCGGCGTGCCCGCCGGCCATTCCACGATCTTGGCTGCACCGCGGAGCGCGT
>DASXWF010000293.1:0-10220 GCA_036503835.1 Polyangiaceae bacterium
GGGACGGGGGACTGAGGGACGGGGACCGGGGAACCGGACGCGGGATTGCTGGACTAGGGAGTCGCTCGTTCTGCGGATTCGCCGGGTGTTCTTACCGCTCGTCCGGTAGGAGCGCACCCGATCGCAGGAGAATCCGACGACCGTTCTCTCAGGGGCGTGGCCTCTCTCTGTGACCTCAGCATGCAGCTTTTCTGCAAGCTGCATGCATCCTGCATTTCTGTTGCATCGATCGGCGCCGCCGCATCCCCTTTCCTCCACGGTTCGGTCGGAGGAGCGGAGAGAAAGTGGTGCACCGGTTGTTCGCCGGTGGCGGCCAGGACCCGCTCATCGGCGCTCAGCGACGCGGGGTGAGCTCGGAGTCGGCGACGAGTTCCGCGATGAGGGCGGCGTTCGCTTCGGGGAATTGGAGGTGGGGGAGATCGTTCGGCGAGACCCAGCGCAGCTCGGCGACTTCGCGCGGTTCTCCTTCTCCGGAGAGCCATTCGCAGTCGATCGGGTAGAGGAGGACGGCGCGAGCGGGGTAGTCCCAGCCGATGGCGGCGCGGCGGCGGAGGGCCCGGGCCGTGACCGCAGTCTCTTCCAGCACTTCGCGCACGGCGCAGGCTTCGGGGGCTTCGCCTGGGGCGAGTTTGCCGCCGGGGAATTCCCAGTAGCCGGCGAGGTGGGTGCCCTCGCTGCGCCGCGTGACGAGGAGGCGCTCGTCGCGCCAGACGAGGGCGAACGCGACTTCCACGCGTTTGGGCTCGGTGGTCATGGGCGCTCTTCGCGGAGCAGGAGGCGGGCGAGCCGGCGATGGGGTGCGGGCATCGCGAGAGCTTCGAGCTCGGGCGGTCGGACGAACGCTGTTTCGCGGGTGCTGCGTGTGCGCGGTCGGGGTCCGGCACGACGAGCCTCGAAGGCTTCGAGCGCGATGCGAAAGCGGGTGATGGTGTGGGGGATGACGCCGACGCGCGCGCCGATTCGAACGTCGAGCTCGGCTTGTTCGAGGGCGGCTCGGCGGGCGGCGGTTTCGGCGCTTTCGCGCGCGGCGCGCTCGACTTGCGGGAAGGTCCAGAGGCCCGCCCAGCGGGCGGCGTCGGCCGGCTGCTTGACCACGAGCACGCGACCGCGCTCGCGCACGACCGCGGCGGAGGCGCGCACCTGGGTCGGGGCGGCGCGCTCGGGCAGCTCGGGGAGGCGATCGGTCATGCCCTGCGCGCGGGCCGTGCAGCCTTGCGAGACCGGACAGATCGCGCAGGCCGGCGAACGCGGGGTGCAGAGGGTTGCGCCGAGCTCCATCAGCGCCTGGTTGAAGTCGCCGGGCCGCTCGGCAGGTACGAGCTCGCGCGCGAGCTCCCAGAGGCGCTGCTTGAGCGGGGCGCGCGTCGGATCGCCGGTGAGCCCGAAGAGTCTCGTGAGCACGCGCACGACGTTGCCGTCCACGATCGGCTCGCGCAGGCCGAACGCGATGCTCGCGATGGCCCCCGCCGAATACGCGCCGACGCCCGGCAGCGCGAGCAGGAGCGCCGCGTCGCGGGGCAGCCGCCCGTCGTGCCGCTCGACGACGGCCCGCGCCGCGGCCTGCAAGCGCCGCGCCCGCGAGTAGTAGCCGAGCCCCTGCCAGGCGTGGAGCACGTCGGCTTCGTCCGCCCGCGCGAGGGTCACGATGTCGGGAAAGCGCCGCATCCAGGGCGTGAAGTAGCGGAGCACCGTCTCGACGCGCGTTTGCTGGAGCATGACCTCGCTCACCCAGACCGCGTAGGGGTCGCGGCTCTCGCGCCAGGGGAGCTCGCGCCGGTTCCGGTCGTAGAAAGCGAGGAGCTTTTCCCGGAGGCGGGCCGAACGGGACGATCGGAACGATGCCGAGGGCAAGGCGAGAAGGGTCTACTACCATCGATTTTTATCTTGTGGCGGAGCTCGCCCGAGCGTGAGAGCATGAGCATTCTGAATGGCGGGCCCGCTCGTCGTTTCCCTGGAATCGATTCGCACCGACGGCTGGTTCGAGCGGGTGGGTGAGGGGATCGGTAGCTTCCAGGCGCTGTGCGAGATCGTCGGGGCGCGCTTCTTCGCCTTCGCGATGATCACCGGGGCGCGCATCACCTCGCTCACCGTCGATCGCCGCGTTCCCGACAATACGCTGGTCGAGTTCGCGGTCGGGGCGGACGAGGAGGCGGGGGTTGCCGGCGAACCGCAGCGCCTCACGCTGGTGGAGTTCCGGCACCGCCTGGTCAACGCGCTCGTGATCGACGAGCCGCACGGCCCCGCGCCCAAGCGGCCGACGGATCTCGAGGCGGTGCAGCTGCACATCGGGGTGCGCTACCTCTTGCTCGCGCCCCTCTACGGCTACGCGCTGCGCGAGCTGCGCGTCGCGTTCGACGGATCGCACATCGTGCTCCTGCACGACGGCATCGAGGAAACCTATCCGCTCGCCGCCTTCCGCGCGCGCATCCGCACCCACGTGCGGGAGGAGCTCGAGCGCGTGCGGCGCCCGGCGCAGCGCAGCGCCATCGATCTCGCGCGCGTTCCCGAGGCAGAGCAGGCCATGCTGCGGAGCGATCACGTCCGCGTGCTCGAGCTCTTGGGCACCTGGCCGGCCCCGCTGGCGATTTTCCTGCGCACGCCCGAGGGGCAGATGCTCAATCCCGAGGCGCGCTCGACGATCGCGCGCGGCCTCGGCCTGCTCGGAAGCGCCTGCATCGCCCTCGGCGAAAGCGGCAAGGGCGAGGAGATCCTGCGCCTCGGTATCCAATACGCCGGCGAAGGCGATTCCGCGCCCGAGCTCTTCCTCCGGCTCGGCGAGGCCATGCTCGGCGACGGTCGCTCCGGTGAGTCGATAGGTCCCCTCCGGCGAGCGGCGAACCTCGGCGCCGCCCCCGTGCGCGTCTGGACGCTGCTCGCGCTCGCTTTCGCGGCCCGCGGGCGAAACCTGGCGGCTCTCGGCGCCGTCCTGGAGGCGCGCTCTGCGGGTGCTCCCGCCGATCAGCTCGAAGCCGTGGTCCTGCGCGTTAAGGGCTCGCTCGGGGAGGCCTACACCGCCTGGGAGCGGAGCATGGGTCGCGCCGCGGAATAACTGGCGTCCGGCCTTCCGTTCAGGGCCGCACGTGGTATCAAGCTACGGCGATTGACAGGACTGCCTACCCGGCACTAAATCCCGACCGTCCCGCTCCAGGTCTCCCCGTAATTTCCGAGACTTGGCGCCCCCTCCGAGTCCCTCGATGTTCGAGCTTTACCTCCCGCTCCTGATCACGTTCGCCCTGGTCGGCATCATCTGTGCGGTGATGTTCCTGGGCGGGCAGCTCGTCGGTCCCAAAAACCCGACTGCAGAAAAGCTCATGCCCTTCGAGTGCGGCAACGATACCGAGGGCGCGGGCAAGACGCGCATGAGCGTCAAGTTCTACCTCACCGCCATCCTCTTCGTCGTCTTCGATATCGAGGTAGTGTTCATGTATCCCTGGGCCGCGCTCTTCAAAGGGCTCGGCTGGGCGGGTTTTGCGACGATGTTCGGCTTCATCACCGCGCTCATCGTCGCGCTCGCATACTGCTGGAAGAAGGGAGCTCTCGAATGGGAGAGCTGAAATCGGGCTCCACCGAGCTCATCACCGCGGGCGAAGGCCAAGGCTTCGCCACGACCAGGTTCGAGTCGATTCTGGCCTGGGCGCAGAAGTATTCACTGTTCATGTACCCGTTCGTGACGGCGTGCTGCGGGATGGAATTCATGTCCGTCTCGAGCCCCCGCTACGACTTCTCGCGCTTCGGCTCGGAGGCTCCGCGCTTCTCGCCGAGGCAGAGCGACCTGCTCTGGGTCGTGGGCACGATCGTGCAGCGCCAGGCGCCGATCCTCCGCCGCATCTACGAGCAGATGGCGGAGCCGAAGTGGGTGCTCGCGTTCGGCACCTGTGCCTCGTGCGGCGGCTTTTACGACAACTACGCGACGGTCGCCGGCCTCGACAAGATCATCCCCTGCGACATCTACGTGCCCGGCTGCCCGCCGCGTCCGGAAGCGGTGCTCGACGGTCTGCTCCTGCTCCAGGACAAGATTCAAAAAGGCGATCGTCGGCCGGCGATCGTGAAGCCGCGTCTCGACCCCGCCGAGGATCAGAACCTCGGCCTCGTCCAGCTCCGGCGCTCGCGTCCTTCGACCCCGTCGGGGGTGTGAACCATGTCGAAAGCTCTGGTCGAGCTCCTGAAGAAGCAGTTCCCCGCCGACGTGCTGGAAACGCACAACCAGCGCGGGGACGAAACGGTCGTCGTCTATGCCGGGCGCTGGAAGGAGATCGCGCGCTTCTTGCGCGACGATCCGCGCGCCGACATGAGCATGCTGATCGACCTCACGGCGGTCGATTTTCCCGACCGCACGCCGCGCTTCGAGGTCGTGACTCACCTCTACTCGCTCTCGAAGGGTCACCGCTTGCGGCTCAAGGCGCGCGTCGGCGATCGCGAGGGCGAGAACGCGGAGATCGACACCGTCACCGACCTCTGGGCGAGCGCCTGCTGGGCGGAGCGCGAATGCTGGGACATGTTCGGCGTGCGCTTCGCCGGCCACCCCGATCTGCGGCGCATCCTCACTTACCCGGAGTTCGAGGGGCACCCGCTGCGCAAGGATTATCCGGCTGACCGCATCCAGCCGCTCGTCCCGTACCGGGAAGTGCCGAACATCGACAAGATCCCGCCGTTCAGCGTCGACGAAGGCATGCCGTTCGGCCGGCAGACGCACGCGCGCGGGACGGCCTCCTACGACGACGATTTGAACTGATGGAACCCCTCGACCAAGAGCTCTCTCCCAGCGAAATCGAGCTGCCCGCCGAGCCGATGTTGCTCAACGTGGGTCCGGCGCACCCGGCCATGCACGGCACCGTGCGCATCGTGATGGAGCTTTCCGGCGAGTCCATCGAGCGTTGCGACGTGCAGGTCGGCTACCTGCATCGCGGCTTCGAGAAGATGTGCGAGCGCGGCACCTGGACGCAGGTGTTCCCGTACGTCGATCGCTGCAACTACGTCTCGCCGATGCTGAACAACGTGGCGTTCGCGCTCGCGTGCGAGAAGCTGCTCGGCATCGAGGTTCCCGAACGCTGCCAGTGGTACCGCATGGCGCTCGGGGAGCTCGCGCGCATGTCGGATCACCTGACCTGCGACGGCGCCATGGCCATGGAGCTCGGAGCGTTCACGCCCTTCTTGTGGATGATCAAGGGGCGGGAAATGATCTGGGATTTGATGGAGGAGGAGACGGGCGCGCGCCTCACGCACAGCTTCGGGCGCGTGGGCGGCATGGCTCAGCCGCCGACCGATCATTTCAAGGAAAACGCGCTCGCGGTCAGCCGCCACATCCTCGAGATCATCGCCGAGGTCGAGAAGCTCTTGCTCGGCAACCGCATCTTCCTCGATCGGCTCGAGGGCGTCGGCGTCATCTCCAAAGAGGAGGCGATCTCGCTCGGCTGGACGGGACCGTGCCTGCGCGCCTGCGGCGTCGCCTACGACGTGCGCAAGTCCCACCCCTACCTGAAGTACGGGGAGGTCGAGTTCGACGTGCCGGTCGGTCAGACCGGCGACAGCTTCGATCGCTTCATGGTCCGCATCGAGGAGCTGAAGCAGAGCGCGCGCATCCTCGAGCAGTGCATCGCGCGCTTGTCCGACTCGGGTCCCGTCAACGTCGACGACCCGCGCGTGATCCTGCCGCCGAAGGAGGAGGTGTATTCGACCATCGAAGGCACCATCCAGCACTTCAAGATCGTGATGGAGGGCCTGAAGCTCCCCGCCGGCGAGGTCTACGCGTACACCGAGGGCGGCAACGGAGAGCTGGGCTTCTACATCGTGAGCGACGGCAGCGGTACTCCGTACCGCGTGCGCATCCGTCCGCCTTGCTTCTACGTGACGGGCGGGCTGGAGAAGGTGATCACCGGCGCGATGATGGCAGACGTGGTGCCGTCCTTCGGATCGTTGAATATGATCGGCGGGGAGTGCGACCGTTGAGCCACGCGTCGGGTCCTTGCTCAGAGGCAGCTGGCGCCGGCCTCGCCGGTACTCCGTGCGGGCGACTTGCCTCTCACGCCGATCGTGATCTGGTCTTCCAAGACTCACAGGTTCTTTCATGCCGAGCTTTACGCTAGACGACTTGCAGATCCCGTTCGAGGCGGGCGACACCGTCATTCGCGCGGCGCACCGGGCCGGGATCGACATCCCTCATTATTGCTGGCATCCGGGCCTTTCGGTCGCGGCCAACTGCCGCATGTGCCTGGTGGAAGTGATGCCGCCGCCCGGGCGTCCGGCGCTGATGTTGGACGTGCTCGAGTGGGACGCGGAAAAGCAGGACTACGTCCCGCAGAAGAAGCCGAAGCTTCAGCCGGCGTGCCAGCAAGCCGCGGCCGACGGCATGGTCGTGAAGAGCCAGTCGAGCGAGCACGTGACGCGGGCGCGCGCCGCGGTGCAGGAGCTCTTGCTCCTCAACCACCCCGTCGATTGTCCGATCTGCGACCAGGCGGGCGAGTGCCGGCTCCAGGATTACTGGCTCGAGCACCAGGGCACGAAGAAGCGCATGCGCGACGAGCCCGTGCACAAGCCGAAGGCGGTCGTGTTCGGGCCGACCATCGTGTACGACGCCGAGCGCTGCATCGTCTGCACGCGCTGCGTGCGTTTCAGCGAGGAGGTCGCGAAGGACCCGGTGCTGAGCGTGCGCGAGCGCGGCAACCTGAACGAGATCGTGGTCGCTCCGGGCCGCAAGCTCGACCACCCGTACACGCTGATGACCGAGTACGTCTGCCCGGTCGGCGCGCTCACGGCCGTCGATTTCCGTTTCAAGGCGCGCGTGTGGTTCTTGCGCTCGGTGCCGAGCGTGTGCGTCGGGTGCGCGACGGGCTGCAACTCGTTCACGGATTTCGATCCGCGCTCGCAGAAGGTCCACCGCTACCGCCCGCGCGAGAACCTCGCCGTCAACCAGTACTGGATGTGCGACGAAGGCATGCTCGACTACCGCCGCATCCACGAGGGACGCGTGCTCACGGCCAGCGTTTCGGGCGAAGCGACCACGCGCGAGGCCGCGCTGGCGAAGGCGACGGCGCTGCTCGGCGACGCTCCTCCGGAGACGAGCGCCGTGGTGCTCTCGGCCGAGCACTCTCAGGAAGACAACTTCGCGCTGCTCGAGTTCGCTCGCGACGTGCTGAAGACCAACAACATCTTCGTAACGGGCCGGAGCCCCGGCGTGGGCGATCAGGTCCTGCGCGACGCCGACAAGAACCCGAACTCGAACGGCGTGAAGAAGCTCACGCTCGCCGCCCGCTCCTACGCGGAGCTCGTGCGCACGGCGGAGGAAGGCAAGCTCACGCACGTCGTGTCGCTCGGCTCGCAGGCGCCGGGTGACGGCCGGGCGCTCAAGCAGATCAAGAATCTGATCGCGCTCGCCACCCACGAAGGGCCGTTCACCGCCGCGGCGAAGGTGATCCTGCCGGCGTCGAGCTGGGCCGAGGTGAGCGGGACGTTCGTGAACCGCCAGGGCATCGCCCAGGAGAGCGATCGCGCCATCACCCCGCGCGGCGATTCCCGCCCGGGCTTCCGCTGGGTGCTCGACCTCGCGAAGGCGCTCGACAAGCCACCGACCTGGTACAAGCTGGACGAGCTCCGCGCCGCGATGCGCCCGCGCTCGGTCCCGCCCGGTTCGATGCCGCCTCCGGCGCCCACGCCTTCCGTGCCGACCCCGGGGGTGCGTCCGTGACGCTCATCGACGTCGTCCTCATCATCGTCAAGGTGGTGCTGGTCGTGCTCGTGATGATGCACGTCGCGATCTTCCTCACCTGGGCCGACCGGCGGCAGGGCGCGATGATCCAGGACCGCATCGGTCCGAACCGCGCCGTGATCTGGCTGCCGACCCCGATCGCGCAGGCCCTCGCCGTCCTGCCCGCGTTCGGCGCGGCGGCGGCCGTCGCGGCCCTCGCCTTCGGACATCTCGCCGGGCTCGGCGAGGCACCGCAGGGCAGCGAGCGCACCTCGTCGGCCATGTTCTTCAGCCAGGCCGCGATCTTCCTCACCTGGGCGACCTTCGCCATCATCTCGGGCAAGGTCGGCAAGCGTGGTCCACGCTCGAGCTTCGATCTCTGGATCCAGGCCTACTCGCCGCGCCAGATCGTCTACGGCGGTCTCGCCGCCCACGCGCTCACGCTGCTCGTGGGCTCCGCGCTCCAGGGCAGCGAGATCGGTGTCACGGTCCGCGACGTGGGCTACGGCGGAGGCGCCGGCCTGCTCGTCTTCGCGATCCTCTTCGGTGCCGGTTACGCCGCCTACGCCATCCGGCGCGAGCCGCGCGTCGGCCTGCGCCTGATCGGCCTGCTCCATGCCGCGGCCGACGGGTTGAAGACGCTCTGGAAGGAAGACTTCATCCCCCCGAACGCGGACCGCTTCCTGCACAGCCTTGCGCCCATCATCTCGTTCTTCCCGGCGCTCGCCGTGTTCGCGGTGATTCCGTTCGGCGACACGCTCTGCTTCGGCGTGGACGCGGACGGGCACCTCGACCTCTTGCAGCTGGCCCGCGTCGTTCCGCGCGAGGGCGTCTGCACCGAGGGCGCGCTCCCGCTCCAGATCGTCGATCTGAACGTCGGCGTGCTCTACTTCTTCGCGCTCGCGGGTACCGGCATCGTGGGCGCGGCGCTCGCGGGCTGGGCGAGCGACAACAAGTACAGCTTGCTCGGAGGCCTCCGCGCAGCCAGCCAGATGGTCTCGTACGAGGTGACCATGGGCCTCACGCTGGTCGGCGCGATGATGGTGTACGGCACCGTGCGCCTCGACGAGATGGTGCGCTGGCAGAGCGAGAACACCTGGGGCATCTTCGCTCAGCCGCTCGCCTTCTTCCTGTTCTTCGCGGCGGCCGTGGCCGAGTCGAAGCGCATTCCGTTCGACCTTCCCGAGGGCGAGAGCGAGATCGTCGCCGGCTACTTCACCGAGTACGCGGGGATGAAGTTCGCGATGTTCTTCTTCTCCGAGTACATCGCCGTCGTTTCTTCGAGCGCGCTCATCGCCACGCTCTTCCTCGGCGGCTGGAGCCTGCCGTTCCTCCACCGCGACGGCATCCACGTCGCGATCGGGGACACTCTCATCTGGAGTCAATCGATGGCGCACGGCGCCGTCATCCTGCTCGGCGCGCTCGCCTTCCTGTTCAAGCTCGTCGCGCTCTGCTGGCTGCAGCTCATGATCCGCTGGACCTTGCCGCGCTTCCGCTACGACCAGCTGATGCGGCTCGGCTGGCGCAAGCTCCTGCCCGCCTCGCTCGTGAACGTGCTCGCCACCGGCTTGATCCTGCTCGCGCTCCAGTCGGCGGGCGGGCGCATCGAGGGCGGCCTGCGCATCCTTGCCGATGTCTGCACGGCGATCGTCGCCCTCGCCGGCATCGGTGGCGTGATCTGGACGTTCGCCTTCCTGCTCCGCCCCGTCGAGAAACGAAAGATGCTCGCCTCCTCGTCCGCGCAATTCGCCGAAGCCGTCGGCGGTACGCGCAACGCGCGGATGGGAGCCTGACCTTCACCATGACCACTCCCGCACCGCTCGGTCCCCGCAAAGTAGTCGGCAAGCCGGTCCAGCGCCCGCAGCGCACGGCCGCGGTCCAGACCTACGTCCCCGAAATCGCCCGCGGACTGGCGATCACGATGGGCCACTTCTTCCGCAACACGAAGGAGATGGTCTTCGGCCAGAGAAACGACCCGTCGGTCGAGTCGGTCGAAGCCGGCATCAACACCATCTCGTACCCCGAGCAGCGCCGGCCCTATCCGGCGCGCTTCCGCGGGGTCCACCGCTTGATGCACCGCGACGACGGCTCACCGCGCTGCGTCGCCTGCCTGTGCTGCTCCACGGCTTGCCCCGCGCAGTGCATCCACATCGAAGCCGGCGAGTACCCCGAGGGCGACAAGCGCCGCGGCTACGAGCGTTTCCCGAAGCGCTTCGTGATCGACGAGCTCCGCTGCGTGTTCTGTGGCTTTTGCGTCGAAGCCTGCCCCTGCGACGCCATCCGCATGGACACCGGCATCCACGCGGCTCCCTACGACTCGCGCGAGCAGTTCATCTTCGAAAAAGACCTCTTGATGAGCTTCCCCGGTCGCGACGGCTCTTTCGACAGCGCGAACCCGCGGCACGAGCCGGGCGACCCCACGCACCCTGGGCTCACGCGCGACCACGCCGAGCACTGACCGTCTCCCCACCCCGCGGCGCGCGCGCGCTGGTATGGATGCGATCGCCATGGCGAACTTTGATGGCTACGAGCCCGTCAT
>DASXWF010000294.1:0-11209 GCA_036503835.1 Polyangiaceae bacterium
GCCGTCGTTCACCAGTACCACCTCCCAGGAGGTCCCCACCGTGGCGATATCGGCGAGGAGCTCCAAGAGCCGCCGCTCGAGCTCCGGGATGGTCGCCTCCTCGTTGTAAATGGGGATGACGATGGAGAGCTGGGGGCGACTCATCGGGCCGGGAGAAGCTAGCCGAAGCGCGGACCTGCGGTGACCACACCGACACACTTCGGCCGACAGGCCAATTTGTGAACTTTGGTTGCGAGCATAATTTTGCTGTGTGAACGCACCGCGCCTGGCGCGCTCAGGCGCCCTGAGTGGGCGCGAAACCTGCGCGGCGGCTCAGCTGAGGAGAGTCATCACGAAATAGCGGGTCCTTCGGCTCTTCGGGTGGGACCAGATGAGCCCGTCGGTCACGAGGCGGAGCCCTGCGCGCTCCACGAGCCCCCGGTACCCTTCCTGCCGGCGGCAAAACCTTCCGCGATCGAGCGCAGCGAACCCGTTGCTGACGAGGTGCTCCCAGCCGTCGAGGTACACGATGTCCTGCGTCACGATGCGCCGAACGCGCGGCCCTGAAGCTGCAAGCTGCAAGAGCTCGACGGCTGCGTCGTCGGGCAGATGATGCAAGAGGCCGGCCATCACGACCACGGTCGGCGAGAGTTCGACGATGTCGTCCTTGGTGCAGAGCTTGGTCAAGAACCGAACGTTCGAGCGTCCGCGGTGGCGTTGTTCGGCCGCGCCGATCGCCACCGGATCGGTGTCGATGCCGAGGTAGCCCGCGAACCCGGAGAGGTACTCCAGCGCGACGCCCGTGCCGCAGCCGAGATCGAGCACGACGTCGTCCGGCGTAACCTCGAGACGCCCGTAGACCGGCCCCATGTCGATGCCGCCGACCACCCACGGCCGCACTTTGTCGTAGACGAACGGATGGCCCAGGATCTTTTGATGCAGATTCATGACTCTTGCGTGTTCAAGATACGCGATAAGGGCGAGCGCTGGCCGGCGAGCGGAGCCGCTGCACGTTGAGCTCGCTCTGATTTTCCGCTTCGCGCAGCACGAAATCCACGTCGGGCGTGGTCTTGGCTCGCACGTAGATCTGGTAGGAAAATAGCGTCTTACTCAGGCGAATCAAGAGCAGGTTCGCGCCGATCGCGCTCCGGCCCAGGATGCCGTTGCCCAGCACCTTCGGGAAGGGCGCGGGGACGCCGCGGATCTCCTCGATCTGGAAGCCGGCGTCACGCAGGAGGTGCGTGATGCTGCGGAAGGTGAACAGCCGGGTGTGCGTGCGATCGAGGATGCCGGCCTTCCCGTAGTTGAACTGACCGAGCAAGAGCATCAGGCGTTGGACCAGGAACGCGATGTTCGGCGTGGTGAGCACGACCGTCTTCGGCTCGTGGCTGAAGCGCGCGCGCAACCGGTCCACGAAGAGTTCCGGATCCTTCAGGTGCTCGATCACGTCGAGCAACAGGACGACGTCGCGATCCGCGAGCTCGAAGCCGAGCTCCGCGTCCAGGTCCTGCGTGACGACGCGGATCCCGTCCGGTCCGAGCGCCGGCAAGTAGCGATCGACGACGGTCACGTCGCAGCCCTTCTTCACGAGCTCCTGCGCGATGCCGCCGGGGCCCGAGCCGATGTCGATGACCTTGGCGCCGGGCGGCACGGCTTCGAGCGTGTAGGTGTGGCTGCTCGCGTAACCGAGCTTCAAGTCGTAGTGGCTGTTGTCGTGGAGGTAGGGATCGTAGCGTCGGCGATACAAGAGGCCCGTCTTGTGCACGACGTTCTCCAGCGTCGCGAGCAGCACGTTCTTGCCGTACTTGATGCCGTCGACCCGGCAGATCTCGTCGCCGTAGTAGGTCGGGATCGGCAGCTCGAGCACGCGCGCCCGTGCGTTGAAGAGCTGCAGGATGATCTCGGTGTCGAAGTGGAAGTCGTTCGAGTTCAGGAGGAACGGGATGCGGCCCAGCGTCTGCACCGAATAGATGCGGTAGCCGCTGTGGAACTCGGACAGCTTGCTGCCGAGCATGAAGTTCTGTAGCCCCGTGAGGATCTTGTTGCCGACGTACTTGTAGAGAGGCATGCCGCCCGTGAGCGCCGCCCCCTTCTCCAGCATCCGGCTGCCGAACACGACGTCGGCGCGGCCCTCGCGCAGCGGAGCCACGAGCCGCGGCAGCTCTTCCGGGGCGTATTGCCCGTCACCGTGGACCATCGCCACGAAGTCGAACCCCTGCTTGACCGCGTACGAGTAGCCGACTTTCTGGTTGCCGCCGTAACCCTGGTTGTAGACATTGCGCAGCACCGTCATCGGGATTTCGGGGTGCTCGTCCTGGTACTCGCGGCCGATGCGGAAGGTGCGGTCCTCCGAGGCGTCGTCCACGATCAGCACCTCGCAGTCGTAGGTCTCGAACACCTCCGCCGGAATGCGCTCGAGCACCGCGCGCAGCGTCGATTCCGCGTAGTAGGCGATCACGAAGATCAGCAGGCGGGGCTTGGCGGAAGCATCGCTTTTGACGCTCATGGCGGAGGCGAGCTTAGCAGCACCGTGGGGAAACCCCAGCATCACCGGGAGCGTACGGCTCACGGGGCCGTGCAGGCCCTTCGCGAGTGGTACGAGCGCAACAGGAGGAAGGAGCCAGCATGCAATACACACAGCTCGGTCGCAGCGGACTCAAGGTGAGTCGTCTTTGCCTCGGCACGATGAACTTCGGTCCCGAGACGACGGAGGCAGACGCGTTCCGCATCATGGACCGCGCCCTCGAGCACGGTCTCAACTTCTTCGACACGGCCAACGTCTATGGTTGGAAGACCGGCGAGGGAATCACCGAGCAGATCATCGGACGCTGGCTCGCGCAGGGAGGGCGACGCGAGAGGATCGTGCTCGCGACGAAAGTCTATGGAGAGATGGGGAAGCAGCCGAACCAGTCACGGCTCTCGGCGCTGCACATCCGCCGTGCATGCGAAGAGAGTCTGCGGCGCCTGAAGACGGACGCGATCGACCTTTATCAGATGCACCACGTGGACCGCGCGACGCCCTGGGAGGAGATCTGGCAGGCCTTCGACGTGCTCGTGCAGCAGGGCAAGGTCGTCTACGTGGGATCCTCGAATTTTGCGGGCTGGCACGTTGTTCAGGCGTGTGAAACTGCGCGGGCACGCGGCTCGTTCGGAATCGTCTCGGAGCAGTGCAAGTACAACCTCGTCACACGGATGGTCGAGCTCGAGGTGCAACCTGCCTGCGAGCGCTACGGTGTCGGCCTCATTGCGTACAGCCCGCTCGCCGGAGGCGCGCTTTCGGGCGCGGGGCGGCGCGGCGAAGCGCACAAGACGCGGCGGGAAAGCGACTACGCCAAGCGCGAACGCGAGAAGCACGTCACCGCCCTGGAGAGCTTTGCGAGGCTCTGCGATGAACTCGGGCGCGAATCAGCCGATGTTGCACTCGCGTGGCTCTTGACGCGTCCCGGCGTGACCGCGCCCATCGTGGGCCCGCGTACGCTCGAGCAACTCGACTCGGCCGTCGCTGCGCTCGAGGTCACGCTCGAGACGAGCGTGCTGTCGAAACTCGACGAACTCTTCCCGGGCTACAAACCGGCGCCGGAAGCGTTCGCTTGGTGAGCCGTTTCGACGACTCGCGACAACCAACCCCCTGAGGAAAATAGCGGCGCGACCGAGGGCACTTGGTGGGGGGGAGGGGGGTGGTGCTCAGCTCGGCCGCGCCTAACTTCAGTGTACGACACTTTCGGCGGGATGTTTCGAGTTAAGTCGGAAGAAATAACTCTCCGGCTTTGTGACGCCAAGCTCGCAACTTTCTTGGAAAAAGCTCGCGAGGTTCACCCCGTGAATTTCGCCTGTGATTTCAGGAACTTTGCACTAATTGCGCGCAACTTGTCGCAATTGGCGCCAGTGTCCGATAAATCCAACTCGCTCAGGAGTCGGTGGAGGCTCCGGGCTCGACGCCGGTTTCGTCGTCCGTGGCCGGAGCGGTGCGGCGGGCGCCTGGATTTCCGAGCTTGCAGTTGCCCTTGCCGTCGGATGCCTTGCCGTAAGGGACGCCCTTTTCCGCCGGAGCCAGGAAGACCTGGCCCTCGCCGAGGGGCTTCGGAATGATGGCTCCCGCGGTGAGGGGCCGGCCTTTCACCGCGTTTTCGACGTAAACGACGATGTCGTCCCCACGCCGGCGGTAGCCCCAATAGGAGGCTCCCAGGCTTCCCTTGGGGTCCTGGCAGCCGCTGCCCTCCGAGCTCAGGGCGACGACGAGCTGGGTGTCGTTGTCCAGCGCCGGCGTAGTGGCTTTCCAGCGGAAGGCGTCGCGGTTTGCCTGGCCGAGGCCGACCTTCAGGCAGCTGCACTGCCCGGTGGCTCGCTCGAGGACGAGGGTCAGGTCGTGGCGTGCTCCGAGGAGGGGCTTTCCCACGGCTACTTTCTCGGCTGGTGTGGCCGCAGCAGCCGGGGGGAGGGCTCCCTGCGTCGCGCGGTCGGCACGGAGCTGCGCCTCGAGGTCCGGGTCCCCTTCGCCGCCTTCGTACCCGAGCTCGGGGGTGGCGTTCAGGCTCGCGTTGGCGTCGCCATGCGCCGACGCCCGACAGCCGAGCACGGTGAGGCAGGCCAGGAGGAGCGGGACTCTCACGCGGAGAAGCGTCGCACCGGCGAGGCCCAGCGGGCAAATCGACGGCGACCAACCCGACCAGCCGGCTTCGCGGTAGCTTCGGGTGGTGGACGTCGCAGGGCTTCGGGAACGGTTGCTCGCCATGCCCACGCTGCGTCCGGTCGGTCGGGTCGTCGGGGTGACCGGGCTGCTGTTGCGCGTGGCGCTCCCGGGCGCGCGGGTCGCGGATCTGGTTCTGGTGAGGAGGCGGGGCGCGGCTCTGCCGGCCGAGATCGTCGGGTTCCGCGAAGGTGAGGCGCTCGCCCTGCCCCTGGGCGATCTGTCCGGGGTCGGGCCGGACGACGAGGTCGAGGCGACCGGCGGTCGCTTCGAGATCGAAGTGGGGCCGGAGCTCGTCGGCCGGGTCCTCGACGGGCTCGGCCGTCCGCTCGACGGGCGGCCGCCGCCGCGCGGTCAGCCACGAGCGGTCGACTGCGACCCGCCGCCCGCGCTCGGGCGCCGGCCCGTGAGCGAAGTTTTTTCCACCGGAGTGAGGGCGATCGACGCGTTCGCGACGCTCGGCGTGGGGCAGCGCATCGGTCTGTTCGCGGGCTCGGGGGTGGGCAAGAGCACGTTGCTCGGTGCGATCGCTCGTGGCGCGAGCGCCGAGGTCGTGGTGGTCGCGCTCGTCGGCGAGCGCGGGCGCGAGGTTTCGGAATTTCTCGAGCGCTCGCTCGGCGAGCGTGGCCGGGCGCGATCCGTCGTGATCGCGGCGACGAGCGACGCGCCGCCGGTGGAGCGGCTGCGGGCCGCGCAAGTGGCGACGAGCGTGGCGGAGAGCTTTCGGGACGCGGGCAAGAACGTGCTGCTCCTCGTCGACTCGGTGACGCGCGTCGCCCGCGCGCAACGCGAGATCGGGCTCGCAGCGGGCGAGCCGCCCGCGCGGCGCGGTTACCCGCCGAGCGTGTTCACGCTGCTCCCGCGCCTGCTCGAGCGCAGCGGGCAGGGGGAGCGCGGCGCGATCACGGCCATTTACACCGTGCTGGTCGAGGGCGGCGACATGGACGAGCCGATCGCCGACGAGGTACGCGGCATCCTGGACGGACACGTCGTGCTCGAGCGCGCGATCGCGGAGCGCGGCCAGTATCCGGCGATCGACGTGACCGCCTCGCTCTCGCGCGTGATGGAGCAGGTGACAGACGCGGAGCATGTCCGCGCCGCGCGCGGGCTCCGGGCGCTGCTCGCCGCCTACGAGGAGAAGCGGGATCTGGTGAGCCTCGGCGCCTACGCGGCCGGCAGCGACGCGCGTCTCGACCAGGCGATCCGGGCGCTGCCCGAGCTCGAGCGGTTCTTGCGCCAGGAGCCGGCGGAGAGCGAGACGTTTTCGGCGACGCTCGAGCAGCTGCGGCAGCTCGCGCAGAAGCACGCGCCGAGCCGGCGTTGAGTCGCCGCGCTCAGCCCGACGCCCGCTGGTCGTCGTCGCCGCTGAGCTCTTGATCGAGCTCTTCCAGCAGCTTCTTGGCGCGCTTGCTGAGGCGCTTCGGGACGGAGACGGTCACGATCACGTGCAGATCGCCGCGCCCGCTGCGATCGAGGTGGGGGATGCCTTTGCCGCGCAACCGCACGACCTCGTTCGGTTGCGTGCCGGCGGCCACCTCCGCCGTCACGGTGTTGCCGTCGGGCAACTCGACCTCGACATCGGTGCCGAGCGCGGCCGCCGCGAACGAGAGCTCGACGCGCGTCCCGAGGTCGTCGCCGTGGCGCTCGAAGCGTTCGTGCGGCCCTATCTCCACGTCGACGTAGAGATCGCCGGCGGGCGTCCCGGCGCGACCGGGCATGCCCTGGCCCGGGACGCGCAAGCGGTGCCCGGTGTCGATGCCCGCGGGGAAGCTCACCAGAACCTTGCGCTGGCGCTCTTCCGTCCCCGCACCCTTGCAAGTCTCGCAGGGCGTCGAGACGTAGCTGCCGGTACCCCGGCAGCGCGCGCAGGTGCTCGAGAACATGATGAAGCCGCGCTGCGCCGTCACCTGGCCGGTGCCGCGACATTGCGAGCACGTCTCCGGCTTGGTGCCGGCGCGGGCCCCGCTGCCGGAGCAGGTTTCACAGGGGGCGTTGCCGCGGATCGTCACCTCGTGCTTGCCGCCGGACATGGCGTCGGCGAGCGTGAGGACGGCGTGCACGCGCACGTCTTGTCCGCGCGCCTGCTGCTGGCGGCGCTGCCCTCCCCCCGGGAAGCCGGCCCCGCCGAAGCCCCCGAAAAAGTCCGAAAACATCTCCTGAAACTGGCTCAGGATGTCGCCGACCCCGGCGGAGGGGTCGAAGCCGCCATGCAGGCCGGCGTGCCCGAAGCGATCGTACTGGACCCGCTTGTCTTCGTCGGAAAGCACCGAGTAGGCCTCGGTCGCCTCCTTGAACTTTTCCTCCGCCGTCCGATCCCCCGGGTTGCGGTCCGGGTGGTGCTTCAATGCAGCCTGGCGGTACGCCCGCTTGATCTCGTCGGCGCCGGCGTCCCGGCTCACGCCGAGAACCTCATAGTAGTCGCGCTTGTCGGTCATGGGTGAGCGAGCGTCCGGTACACGACCCGGCGCAAAGTAAGGCGTCCTAGCGAAGTGTCAACCGGTCCCTCGGGGGCGCCGCCGCCGCCGCGCAGTCTCGGGGGCGAGCGGGGCCCCAGCCCCGCCCGCGTTCGGCCGAGAGATCATTGCGGCAGTTGGGCGCCGGAACGCTGGGCTGCCGCCCAGCTCAGAGCCAGGCGGTCGGCTTCGCTCGTCGCAAGGCGAACCGCGAGATCTTCGAGCTTTCGGCTGAGCTCCGGGTTCGGGGCCTTGCGCATGGCGTCGAGCTCGCGGAGGAGCTCCTTACCGACGCGCTCGGCTTCCCCGAGGTCGTGCTCGAGCCGGCGTAGCTCCTGCCCGCGCTCGGCCAGCCTGGCTTCGAGTGAGTCGATGTCGGATGCGGCCTCCGCCGGCGCGGTGCGCTCCAGCTCGAGGACGCGCGCGTCGCGCTCGGCCAGGGCGGCGTCGTGCCGGGCGATGCGCGCGTCGCGTTCGGCCAGGGCGGCGTCGTGCTGGGCGATGCGCGCGTCGCGTTCGGCAATGCGCGCGTCGCGTTCGGCGACGCGCGCGTCGCGTTCGGCGAGCGCTGCTTCCTGCTCGGCGATGTGCGCGTCGCGCTGGGCGAGCGCTGCTTCCTGCTCGGCGATGCGCGCGTTGCGCTCCACGAGCGCCGCTTCCAGCGCGTGGTGTTCCGCTTCCGGCCGCAGCGGCTGGGCCTTGCGCTCGAGCAGGGCGTCGTTCGCCCGGACAAGATCGGACTTGATCCGCGAGATCTCGCTCTCCAGCTCTTCCCGCGCCTCTTCCGCCTCGTCGGCGCGGGCGTCGGCCGTCTCGGCGCGAGCTTCGAGCTCCGCGATCCAGGCTTCCTGCCGCGCGAGCTTGCGCTCGAGGTCGAGCGGGCGGACTTCGGCGACGCGTGGCTCGCTCGGTACGGCTTTTTCGGGAGCGCGCGGCGCCACAAAGGCGAGCACGCGGTGGAGCGGCAGCTGCACCACGGTGTAGGGAGCCAGACTCGGCCGCTGCCGCGCCGCGACCGCCACGAAGAGCTCGGGCTCCTCGCTGCCGCGCGCGAGAAAGTCACTGTCGATCAGCGGCTCGGGCGTGCTCTCGGGCGCGAACTCCACGACGGCGTAACCGACGAACGGCGCCTGTCCCAGCATGCGCACGTGCTCGAACTCGCTCGCCACCAGATCGTAGAGCGCGTAGTAGTCGAGCGGCGCCGCCCCCGCGTCCGGAGCAGGCAAGAGCGGCGCGACCGCCTCGCGGTTGGGCGTGGCGAACACGGCGGTTCCGCGTGGAGCGAGCAGCCGGCGGGCCTTCGCCACGACGGCGCGCGCGTCGAAAGCCGCCAAGTTCTCGACGATCACGCAGTCGAATTGGCTCTCGCGCGTCGCCAGCATTTCGTCCGCGAAGGTGGAGAACGCGAGCCCCGGTGCGGCCCCGCGTTCCACGGCTTCCGCGACGCGCAGCGGGGCGGGATCACAGACGTGAACCAGGCGGGCGCCCCGCTCGATCAGGAGCCGCGGCGTGCTCGAGAGCGAGCTGCCGAAGACGAGCACGCGCCGGCTCTCGACGAACGGTTCGGTGAAAGCGGCCAGTACGGCGCCGGAGGACAGGGAGCCAGTCATCATCGCGAGCCGCGCAGGGTACACCGGCTCCCCGCTTGGATCGATCGCCAATTTTCCGCGGCCGCCGGTGTGAGGCCGCAGAAAATCGGCTCTCGCGTCCCAATCTGGTCGCGGGCGACGTTCTTGTTCCAACACCGCAACGGGGTTGCCGTGTACCACCGCCCGAGCTCGGAGCCTCGCCCGCTGGACTCCCCGGCCCCGTCTTATAGGATGGTGGGACCCGCATGCTTCGCAAGACGCTCGTGGTCGATGGCCTCACCCCCGTGGGCGCCTACCAGGCGCTCCGGGCGCGCTCCGAGGGCGGCTCCTTCCTGCTCGAGAGCGTGGTACCGGGTGAGCGCTGGGGTCGCTATTCGATCCTCGGGTACCGGCCGCGCGCGCAGATCGTCCTGTACGGCGCGGAAGGCGTGGATCCGTTCGCGCGGCTGGCGGAGCTGTTTCCCACCGGCGAACCGTCCGACGACGACGTGGCGACGCGCTTCGCTCGCTCGGCCGTGGGCGTGATCCCCTACGACGTCGTGCATTTCGCGACCAAGGTGCCGCGCTGGCCGGACTCGCAGACGCGGCCGATTGCGCGGATGATCCGCGATTTTACCGCCGTCGTCTTCGACAACCTCACGCACACCGCCGTGATCGCGGCCGCGAGCCAGGCCGATCTCGAGCGCGCCGAGCGCGACCTCGCGGCCGCGCCGCTGCTCGACCTGATCACTCCTCCGGATCCGACGGGGGCGCCGCCGGATCTCGACGTCACGATGAGCGACGCCGAGTACGGCGTGGCCGTGGAGCGAGCCAAGGAGTACATCCGCGCCGGCGACGCGTTTCAGATCGTTCCGGCGCGCACGTTCTCGACGCCCGCCGGCGACGCCGATCCGTTCGACGTGTACCGCGTGTTGCGCGTGCTCTCGCCGGCGCCGTACATGTACTTGCTCGAGCTCCCGGCGCACGACGGCGCGCCGCCCGTCGCGATCGCGGGCGCGAGCCCGGAGACTCTCGTGCGCTCGGAGGGCGGTCGGGTCACGCTGCGGCCGATCGCGGGTACGCGGCGCCGCGGGCGTTCGAACGCCGAGGACGAGCGCCTCGCCGAGGAGATGCTCTCCGATCCCAAGGAGCGCGCCGAGCACGTGATGCTGATCGATCTGGCGCGAAACGACGTGGGGCGCGTGTCGAAGCCCGGCACCGTCACCGTGCCGGCGCGGCTCTTCATCGAGAAGTACAGCCACGTCATGCACATCACGAGCGAGGTGCAGGGCGAGCTCGCGGGCGGCCTCGGGCCGTGGGACGTGATTCGCGCCACGTTCCCGGCGGGCACGCTCACGGGCGCGCCGAAGGTGCGCGCCATGCAGATCATCCGGGAGCTCGAGACCCGGCCGCGCGGCGCGTACGGCGGGGCAATCGGCTACGTGACGCGCGGCAACGATCTCGATCTCGCGATCGCGATTCGCACGGTCGTGCTCGAGAACGGTCGCTTCGAGGTCACGGCAGGCGCCGGTATCGTCGCCGACAGCGTGCCCGAGCTCGAAGCCAAGGAGACGCGCAACAAGGCTCGCGCGGCGCTGGCCGCGATCCACGCCGCCAAGCAGCGGCGCTCACTCGGCTAGCACCGCAACCCGAAACTGTGTTCCGGGTTTGCCCGCTTCGCGGCCGGCTACTAGTCTGCTGCGCGCGTGCTACGAGCGGACGACATGGAGGCGCTCCGCTCCGTCCGTCCCGCTTGGCTCGACGCGCAGCTGATTGCGATCTTGGGCGTCGGCTCGCTCGTGATGTTCGTCGTCGGGCTCGTGGCCGTGCCGGTGGTGCTCGCGCGCATTCCGGCCGACTACTACTCGCGACAGGAGGAGCGAGAGCAAGTGCGGCGGCGCTCGGCGCTCGGCTGGGTCGGTTGGTTCTTTCGCAACCTGGCCGGGCTCTCGCTCGTGCTGCTCGGCTTGCTGCTCATCCTGCTGCCTGGCCAAGGCATCCTGACGATCGCGCTCGGGTTGATGCTGCTCGACTTTCCCGGACGCGCGCGGCTCGAACGCCGCATCGTGGGGAGGCCCAGGGTTCTCGCGGCGATCAACGCCCTCCGCCGCCGCGCTCGTCGGCCCCCGCTCGAAATTGCGCATCAGGACTGAAATTGGGCGCGGGCGAACGCGAGCGCATTCGAAATGGGTGGATCTCTCGGCTATACCTTCGGCTCGATGGTGACGATTCTTAGGAAAGCTTGGTTCGGCGCACTGCCTGGATTGGTCCTGCTCGCGGGTTGTAGTTTCTTCAGCCTCGAAGAGCCGGAGGGGGACGATGACGACGGCGGCGGCGCGACGGGCGGCAGCGGCGTCAGCGGTTCCGGCGGCAGTGGAGTGAGCGGGAGCTCCGGCTCGGGCGGGTCGAGCGCCGGGACGTCTCCCGGCGGAACGGCGGGCACGAGCGCGGGGAGCGGCGGTCGCAGCGGCGGCGCGGGCGGTACCAGCGCTGGGAGCTCCGGCGCGAGCGGCGCGAGCGGC
>DASXWF010000295.1:0-12634 GCA_036503835.1 Polyangiaceae bacterium
GGTGGCGTCAACGTGAACAACTGGCGCATGACGGCCTCCACCAACAGCTGCAAGCAGAACCCGAACGACACGTGCTGCCGGCCCTGCATCGTCGGTCCTGCACCGGGTTGCGGGGACAACGCCGCCGAGGGTTGTCCGGAAAACGGCTACCTCTCGATCGCCGACGACAGCATGAACCAGCGTTGTTACAATCAGGTCCAACGCTTCGGCATCAACTTGCTCTACCCGACGTCCCGCTACGTCGACGCGATCACGAAACGTTCGATCGATCCGCGGATGGACGGTCGCTCCACGCCGAACCCGCTGTTCGCTCCCGGTCCGCTCGGCGAGCCCGGTCGCGACCCGGGCCTCGTGCTCCTCGCGGGCATCGTCGGCGTGCCCTGGCAGGACATCGCGAGCGACGGCAACGTGCCGGTGCCGGACGATACGCCTCAGCCGTTGAATAGCCTGGTCGACCCGCGCGCGCTCGTCTACCTGAGTGCCGGCCAATTGCGCAGCATGGGGCGCTGGGACGTGATCCTCGGCGAGCCTTCGGGAGATCCGCCCATCGCTCCGCTCGATCCGCTCATGATCGAGTCGATTGATCCGCGCCCGGCCGGCCTTCCACACCCGCTCGGCTATCCCGGCGGTGACATCGTGCTGCCTGGCGGCAACGCGGTGAACGCGATCAACGGCCGCGAGCAGGCGGTCGCCCCGGCCACGCGCGACGATCTGCAATTCGCGTGCATCTTCCCGCTGGAAAACGCGATGCCGTGCGACGCTACCAATACGGCTGGTTGCGACTGCAACGTGGACGAGTACGTCAAGGACAGCCCGCTCTGCGATTACCGGAATGGCTCGACGTCCGACGGCGTGCAGATCAACGCCAAGGCGTACCCCAGCGTGCGCGAGCTCGAGGTGCTCCGCGGCGTGGAGGACGCGGGGATCGTCGCGAGCATTTGCCCGAAGAACGTGACGGCGCAGGGCGCCGAGTCCCAGGATCCGTACTTCGGCTACAACCCGGCCGTGAGCGCCATCGTCGGGCGCATGAAAGAAGCGCTCACGACCCGGTGCCTGCCTCGGGCGCTCGATCCGGTTACCTGGGAGGACGTCGAGCTCGGTAGCGCCGAGCCCGAGGATTTGGGCAGCGTTCCCTGCGTGGTGGTGGAAGTGCGGCCGGCAGGCGGCGGCTGTGTGTCCTGCGATTCCCCCGGTCGCGCGGCTCTCGCGGGTGACAGGTCGAAGGTGGTGCCGGCCGTGAAGGACTATCTGTCCAATCAGGGCCAGTGCGGCGAGGCGCCCCTCCCGAGCTGCGACAACTACTGCATGTGCGAAATCGAGCAGCTCGCCGGCGATGACCTCTTCGCCTGCAAGACCGAGGGCCTGGTTCCGGGATTGCGCGGCTACTGCTACGTAGATCCAGCGGTCGATCAGGCGAGCGCCGAAGTCGACGGTAGGGTCACACCCGAAGAGCAGTGGGTGATCGACGCCTCGAGTGACCTCGTAGCAAGCTGCCCGGCAACCGAACGCCGCGTTCTGCGCTTCCTCGGCGACAACCTGCCGGATCGGGGCGCCCTCACGACGATCGTCTGCCCGAGCGCGAGCGCGAACGATTAGCGCTGCTGCGAGCGTTCAGGAGCGCTGGCAGCGGGAGCGGCCGGGACCGGCACGCAGATCTCGGCGTCCGGCAGGGTTCCGCGCGGGCAGGGTGCCGCCGGGCCGCGGCTCGCCGTGGCTCCGCTCGCCGGCGCACGGGCCCCGCTGCTGCCGATGCGCACGGTGCGCGGAGCGCGGGCGAGCGCGACGCCGAGCGCCGAGAGCAACGCCGCGAGCACGCCCGCTCGGACCAGGGGTGACATCCGCCCGATTCGTAGCCTGATCCCGGAGGCGCGGCGAGTCTCGGTTGATTCAGCGGGGGCCGGTTGGTAAGAGCGCCAGGGTCCCGTGTTTGCCGCCGAGAAGCTGACCCCGGCCGACGCCGCCATCTTCGAAACCTTCGTGGTGCCGCGCTACCTCACCTTTTTCGGGGAGCTCGCGCTCGAGATGCTGCTCTCCGGCGACGCGGCGCGCATCGTCCATCTCGGCTGCCGCACGGGGTATCCGGATCTCAAGCTCTACGAGCGCATCGAGCAATCCGAGATCGTGGGGCTCGACGCGTCGCTTCCGGCGCTCGAGCTCGCGCGCAACAAGGCCGCTTCGCGGCGCGGTGCGGCGATCGAGTACCGGATTCTGGAGAACGGGCTGCTCGCCGACTTCGAGCCGGCGCAGTTCACCCACGGGCTCATGCTGCACCCCATCTGCGACGCCGAACGGCGCGTCGAGCTCTTCCAGGACTTCTTCCGCCTGCTCTGCCCGGGCGGGCAATGCCTGGTGGCGTTCCCGCTGCGCGGCTCGTTTCAGGAGGTGGCCGACCTCCTGCGCGAGTACGCGCTGAAGGTCGACGACGGCGAGTTCTCGAAGGCGGTGGAGTTCGCGCTCGCGACGCGCCCCTCGATCGAGTCGCTGTCGGAGGAGCTCGAAAGCGTGGGCTTCGAAGACATCGACGTCGAGATCCGGCAGACGGCGCTGGCGTTCGACAGCGGCCGTGCCTTCGTCGAGGATCCCGTGACGCGACTCCAGATCCTGCCCGAGCTCCGCACCTGGCTCGGGGATCACGACCTGCGGCGCCCGCTCGACTACGTGCGGGACGCCATCGACAAGTACTGGTCGGAGGCCAAGCTCGAGCTCAGCCTGAACGTGGGCTGCGCGAGCGCGCGCGTGCCGGCCTGACGGACGTTTCGCTTCAGGCGCGCAGCGCGAGCACGGCGCCGAGCGCGGCGATCCCCGCGAGCTCCGTGCGTAGCACGAGCGGACCGAGGCTGACCGAAACGAACCCCGCCGCCGCGGCTCCGGCGAGCTCCGCCTCCGAGAGGCCTCCTTCCGGACCGACGAGCAGCACGAGCTCGCGGCCGGCGCGCGCCGCGAGCGCCGCCCCGAGTCCGAGCTCGGCTTCCGGAGCCAGGCAGAGCTTGCAGGCGTCGCGCGCCGCGTACTCGGCGAGCAACCCGGCGAGGGGTGCGGGCTCGGCGAGCTCGGGCAGGTCGCCGCGCCCCGATTGCCGAGCCGCGTCGAGCGCGACCGCGAGCAAACGCTCGCGCTTCGCGCTCGAGCCCGACGGCCGCGAGACGCTGCGTTCGCTCTCCGCGACTCGAAGCACCGAAACCCCGAGCGCCGTCGCCGCCCGCACGACCTCGTCGAGCTTGTCGCCCTTGCCCGCGCACTGGATCAGCGTGAGCCCGCGTTCCCCCGCGGCGCGCGCCGGCGTCGGCTCGTCGAAGCGACAGCGCAGGACTCCGCGCTCGGCCGCGACGATCTCCGCGGCGGCCTCGAGGCGCGCGCCGGGATCGAAGGCGACGAAGCGAGCCCCCGGTCCGAGTCGATGGACTCGGCCCAGGTAGTGTGCGGCGGGACCGTCGACGGAGCGCTCGCCGCCGCGAAGACCTTCGAGCGGCACCCGCACCGAGCGGCTCATGACAGTGGTCGGCCGTAGTCGGAGTACGCGCGTCGCGCCGGAACCGCGACGAGGGCGTCCCGGCGGTCGGCGGGCGCGGGCAGGCGCGCGGCTTCGGGCAAGACGAGCGCCGTCAGCTCGCCACCGTAGACGCACGCCGTATCGAGTCCGGTGGCGTCGGGGTGAAGCTGCGGATCCTTGCGCGCGTTGTGCCCGAAGACGACATGCGGCGGCCCCGTGTAGCGAGCTCCCCAGAGCGGTCCCCATTTCGAGCTCGGCACGCCGTCTTCCGAAATGGAGCGGATGTGCGTGAGCAGCCAGGGATCTTGCTCGGCAAAGGGGATGCCCGGGACCACGCCGGCATGGACGATTCGAAGCTCGTGCTCGGGCAGCTCGATGCCGAGTGGAAGCGCCTCGAGCTCCGCCCACTCCTCGTCCTCCAGCTCCTCGAGCAACGCACGGTGGGTGGGATCGAGGCGTGGAGGCGTGCGATCGGCACGCTCCGCGGCGCGCCCCGCGAGCACCCGCTCCTCGTGATTGCCGATGACCGAGCGCGCGCCGAGCTCGCGCATCAGCCGCAGAACGCCCCGCGAGTCGGGCCCCTTGGCGACCAAATCGCCGACGAAGACCAGCTGGTCGCCCGAGGCGAGGGCGACCTTGTCGAGCAAGCTCTGAAGCTCGGCCGAGCAGCCGTGGACATCACCGACGAGGATCGTGCGCCGCACGCCGAGAATCCTAGCGTCTGGGCCGGCTGCGAGCCGCGGGGCTCCAGCTCGGGGTGAAAAATTTCGACCCGTGCGGCCCGCGCTGCGTGTGCCGGGCGGCCGAGAGGCCGGACCATCGAAGCGAGCCTTGCGGTAGGGACGGAATGCGGACTACTGTGACCGCCGCTCTGACGCCCATTGGGCGCCCAATCCCGGCTGAATGCTCGAGGAGGCTCCGTCGATGTTTCTCAAGGTCGCTCGTATTTCCCTGCTGGTTGGTGCCGCTGCTCTCCCCCTCGCCTGCGGCGGCGACGAAGCCAAGTACCAGCCGAAGCCGGCGTGGAGTGGTGCAAAAGCGAACCTGCCCTCCGTTCCCACCCTTCAGAAGAAGCCCATCAAGCAAGGTGACGCGTACACCGTCTGGGGTGCCGCCTACTACCTGCGCAGCACGGTGCACCGGAAGGACATCGTCGGAAAAGACATCACCGTCACGGGCTACATCACCAAGACGAACCTGCCGGACGCGCCGGAATGCGCCGTTCACAAGACCGGCAAGGCGGATCCCGAGGGCTGTAAGGCTCCGGTGCCGACCTTCTGGATCGGCGACAGCAAGGACGCGCCCGAGAACGAGTCCATCAAGGTGATGGGCTGGGCGTCGAACTTCGCGAACCTGTTCGACGCGATTCAGGAGTTCGACAAGGCGAAGGAAGACGGCGGTTACGACGACCAGCTCTGGGGCGTGAAGGTGCCGAATCCGCTGCCCGCGAAGGGCGCGAAGGTCACGGTCAAGGGCAAGTACTCGACGACCTTCATGAAGGCGTCGTCTGGCGCCGAGGCCGATCCCTATCAGGGCATCATCGACTTCCAGGACATGACCGTTCACGAGCCCGCCGCCGAGCTCGCGACGCTGCCGACCGTCAAGCGCAAAGCCGCCAAGTAAGCGCCCGTCGGGACGCTGGGAGGCGGCTCCGCCGCTCTCCGTGCTAACCACCGATCGCGAATGGGCAGCCTTTCGCGAGCCGGCGCATTGTTGATCGTCGCCTGGCTCGCCCTGCTCACGGGCTGCCGCTCCTGGCCGGGTTACCCCGTGGTCGACGACGTGGTGCTGAACGGCACCGAGGACGCCGACGAGGTCGACACCGATCCCCTGCTCGAGGGCATGGCGACCAAGGAGACGCCGCTCCTGCTCGGCTTCGTGCGGCGGGTGCTCGAGTATTCGCTCTACGACCCGGGCGTGCTCGCCAAGGATCTCGAGCGCATCGAGCGCTTCTTCAGGGCGCGCGGCTACTACGAGGCCAAGGTCCGGGCGGCGCGCGTGGTGCACCTGGACGAGCATTACGTGCGCGTCGAGGTCGACGTGTACGTCGGCGAGCCCGTGCGCGTGCGGCGCATCGACCCGGCCGGCATCGCGCTCCTGCCGCCGGAGATCGCCGGTCCGGCGGTCGCGTCGATCGACATGCGCGAGGGAGAGCTCTTCGACGAAGAGCATTTCGATCGCGACAAGAACGCGTTGCTCAAGGTGCTCACCGACGGCGGATACGCGTTCGCCGAGGTCAAGGCCAGCGCGCGCGTCGACATCGCGAAGCACTCGGTCGACGTCTCCTACGCGATCGATCTCGGCCGGCGCTCCAGGTTCGGGCCGGTGCGCTTCGAAGGCCTCGGTGAGATTCCCGAGCGGCCGATCCGCGATACGCTCTCGATTCGGCAGGGACGCCTCTACTCGTCGGCGGACCTCGACGACGGCCGTAAGGCGCTCGTCGCCCTCGGCGTCTTCTCGAGCGTCGAGATCGTCGAAGATCGCTCGCGGCCCGAGAGCGGGATCGTGCCGATCACGGTCCGGCTGCGCGAAACGAACCTGCGCACGCTGCGGCTCGGCGGCGGCGTGCGCTTCGACGTGCTCCGGCTCGGCGTGCGCCTGCGAGCCGGCTGGGAGGACCGCAATTTTCTCGGGGGACTCCGGCGCTTCAACGTCGAAGCCACGCCCGGGCTCACGCTGTTCCCGACGCGGCTGCCCACGGGCGGTCAGCCCTTCTACGCTCCGACGCGCGTCCTGCCGGAGTGGCGCCTGCGCTCCGAGCTGCGCCAGCCCGCGTTCCTCGAGCGCCGCACGGCGGGTTTCACGAGCGCCGAATACAACGTCTACCCGGTGCTCTATCCGTTGCCCGACGACATCGACCCGAAGACGGAACCGATCCTCGGCTACCAGGAGCTGAAGACCGCGTTCGGGGTGGAGCGAGCCTTCTTCCGCCAGCACCTGACGGTCACTCCCTCCTACAACCTTCAGGGCTACTACCCGTTCTCGTACCAGGGCGACGCCGCGGGCAGCCTCGAATCGGTGTACGTCTCGTTCCCCGAGCTGCTCACGGTGCTCGATTTTCGGGACGACCCGGTGCTCACGAAGCGTGGCGTGTACCTCGCCAATTCGTTTCAGATTGCCGGCTACGCCTTCCAGGGCGGAGTCAGCGACATCCGCATCCGGCCGGAGATTCGCGTCTTCACGCAGGGCGCGCTCGGAAAAAATTCCGTGTTCGCCGCCCGGCTCGGCTTCGGCTTCCTGTTTCCCGGCGACTACGGCGAGTCGCTCGACGAGACGACCGCCGCGGGCAACGCGGCGCGCTCGAACCCCCAGGATCCGGCGGTGGTTCGCGATCAACAGAAGCTCCTCTTGCGCTCGTTCTTCTCCGGCGGGCCGAACTCGAACCGCGGCTACCCCGTGCGCGGCGTCGGCCCCCACGGCCCGATCGGCTTCCTCGTGCCGTCGAACGTGAGCGCGGCGAACTGCTCGCTCACGTACACGAGCATCGAGGACATGCCGAGCAGCTGCATCCGTCCGCTCGGTGGTCTCACGCTCTGGGAGCTCTCGATGGAGACGCGCGTACCGCTCTCGTCCACGTTTCAGACGGTGTTGTTCGTGGACGCGAGCGACGTGACGCGCGAGACGGGGCACATCCGCCTGGACGTGCCGCACATTTCGCCGGGCTTCGGCTTCCGCTACCTGACGCCCGTGGGACCGCTCCGGATCGATTTCGGTTTCCATCCGCCCTACCTGCAGCAGATCGGCCAGCGGGATCTCGACGCGGACGAGGGCTCGAGCTCGGATTTTCTGGGGATTCCGATGATGCTCGATATCGCGATCGGAGAGGCTTTCTAGCGCTGCGCGGCCGGTCTCCGGCGCGAGCAGGCGCCTCGAGCGTGGCTCGTGCGGCCGAACCGAGCCGTCGGCCTTGGCCTTCCGGCACGAGTCAGACAGACTTCCGATCGCTGCCGGCGCCATCCTTGCCATGACATTCGGCGAACGCTCGCGAAGACTCGCCGCCGCCCTCGGCCTGGCCGTGGTCTTCGTCGCGGCGTCGCTCGCCGGGCTCGCGCTGCACGCGGACCTGCCCGTGGGGCGCAAGGCCGTGGCGCGCCTGCTCGAGCGCTTGCTCTCGGACACGTTTCTCGGCCGCTTCGAGATCGTCGCGCTCGATCAGCTGTCGCTCGGCGGGCTCAGGGCGCGCGAGGTGCAGGTGCGGGATCCCGCCGGCCGCCTCGTGCTCGTGGTCTCGGGCTTGCGCGCGCGCGCCGACATCGCCGGGATCGTGGAGGACGTGCTCTTCGGCGAGGGCGAGCTGGCCGTCAACATCCAGCACGCGCGCGCCGAACAAGCGAAGGTCGTGCTCATCCCCGATCCCGCGAGCGGCGAGCCCAGCATCGCGCAGGCGTTCACGCTCGCGCCCTCGAAGACTCCCTCTACCGCCCCGGGACGTCCGGTGCGGGTAGCGCTGCCGGCGATCGAGATCGGCAAGGGCGAGGTGCGCGGAAGCGTCCCCGGCGTTCCCGCGCTCGACGCGGACGTGTTCGGCGCCCGCGGCTCGGTTCTGGTCGCTCCCGAGGGCGTCGCGGTCGACGCGCGGCACTTCTCCGCCGTCGTGCGTGGCTTCTTCAAGAAGGAGCTGCGCGCCGTCGGCAGCTTCCATCAGCGCGGCACGACGCGCTTCTGGACGAACCTCGACGGCTTCATCGGCGAGCTCCAGGTGGACAGCGTCGCTCGCCTCGACGGCAAACACCTCAAGGCCAGCCTGGACGTGCCGCGCGCAGACCCGGACGTGATGCGCGTGTTTCTCGAGGATTGGCCGCTGCTCGAAAGCGCGGCCGTCCACGCCGAGGTCGAGGGCGATCTGCCCGAGCTCGGCATCACGGCGAACGCCGCGCTGGCGGCGGCCGCTCTGGACGCGAGGGGCAAGCTGCGACTCGGGAACGAGCCGAAGCTCGCTCTCGACATCACGGGCCGACACCTCGATCTGCGCGCCGTGGTCGCGGAGAGTCCGCCCACCGACCTGGAGGCCCGCGCGAAGCTCGCGCTCACGAGCCGCGCGTCGGGCACCGAAGTCGAGATCGAGGGCAACACCGAGCCGAGCGTCGTCGCGAGCGTGCCGGTGCCGGCCGCGCATTTTCGCGCTCGCTACGACGGCAAGGACGTCGAGGGAACGGCCGAGCTCCGCGAAGAAGGCATGCCGCTCGCGGCGAAGGTGAAGGTGCAGCCCGGTGGCGTGGTCGACGTTTCCGTCGAGATCCCGCGCTTTCGGCTCGAACGCGCGCCCCGCCTCGCTCGGCTCGGGATCCGCGGTACGGTCGAGATCCACGGGAAGGGCCACCTCGAGCACCGCCTGCTCGACGCCAGCGCCAGCGCCGAATTCGAGGGACTCGCGCACGACGTCTGGGCTCTCGGTCGCGGCCGGCTCGAAGCCCGAGCGCGCGGACCGCTCGGCGAGCCGCACAAGTTCCAGCTCGACGCTCGGGTCGGCGCGGAGCGGGCGAAGTTCGGCGTGCTCTCCGCAGGCAAGCTCGACGCGCGCGCAGAGGGATCCCTCGGCAACCTGGCGCTCGACGTGAAGCTCGGCGACGCCGGGGGCGTCTCCGTCGCCGCAAAAACGCGCCTTTCCGCCGTCCAGGGCACGCGCTTCGACGACGTGGACCTCAGCCTGTCGCGCGATGCGGTGACGATCCACGCGAGCGCGGCGCGCGTGGATCTTTCCGATCGTGGAGTGGAGGTCGTGGGTGCGCGCCTCGACGGCGGCGCCGGCAATCTGACCGCTTCGGGGCGCTACCGCCCCGGCTTGCTCGAGCTTTCGGCGCGAGGCGACGGGGTCGACCTCGATACGATCGGCAAGGTGATCGGCGTCGAGAAGCAAAGACTCTCCGGCAAGCTCGACGTCGATGTCGAGCTCACCGTGGCGCGCGACGTGCGGCGGGGCCACGCCCATCTAGCCCTGAGCGACGCAGCGTTTGCCTCCCAACGTGGGCTCGAGCTCCAGGTCTTGGCGGACCTCGACGGCGACAGCGTCACCGGCGAGACCATGGCGCGCGTCGCAGGGTACGGCAGCTTGCGGTCTTCCTTCGAGCTGACGGCGGAGGGTTCCCTCCTCGAGGCGCAGACCTGGCGGCGCGTCACCGGTCGCTGGGATTTCGGGCTCGAGCGGCTCGAGCTCGAGCGCGTGCGCCCGTACCTGCCGGCAAGCCTCGGGATCGAGGAGCTCGCGGGCGGCCTGATCGCCCAGCTCACGGTGCTCAGACCGGAGCCCGAAAGCCCGCCGAGCCTGAATCTGCTGGCGGCTACCGACGGCCTCGGTCTCGCGCTGAAGACCGAGAACCCGGAGCAACCGCTGCGCGTGAGCGGCGTCGAGCTCCAAGTGGGAGGCAGCGTCGACGCCGCGAGCGGCGTGGCGGAAGCTTCGGTTCGGCTCGTCGACGCGCATGGCCTGCTCGCCTCCGGCAGCGGGCGCGGCGAGCTCGATTGGAAGAACGTGCTCGGCGAGCGTCGAGCGGTGCTGCGGGGGTTCCAGGATCGCCCGCTCGCGGTCACGCTCGTCGTCGAGGGCCGGCCGCTCGACGAGTTGCCCGCTCTCGTCAGACCGAGCGGCGTGTCGGGTGTGCTGCGCGCGGAAGCGAGTCTCCGCGGCACGTTGCGCGAACCGGTCGTCGCGGTGAAGGCTTCGCTCGCGGGGTTCTCGGTCGGCGCCGCGGACGCCGGCGAGCCGTTCGACGTGTGCGGGCGAGCTCAGTACGATCCGAGCGCGGACCGCATCGGACTCGGCGTGGAGGTGTACGTGCCGAGCGCGGTCGCGTGTCGCGGCCAGCGCGTGGCGGTCGCCAACGCGGCGGGTGAGATCGATTTCGCGGCGCTCGCGCGCGGAGAGCGCGGTTTTTGGGGCGACGCGCAGCTCGCGCTCGAGGGGTTGCCGCTCGCGCGCCTCGGCCCATTCGTGCGCGCGGGCATGGTGGGGCGCGCCGACGGTCGCGTCGCGCTCTCGGGCACCACGGATCCGCCGCAACTCTCGGGCGAGCTGAAGTTGCTCGACGGCTCGATCCGCGGCATGCCGATCGGCACCGGCGAGCTCTCGCTCCGAACCGACGGGCGCGACGGGCGCGTCAGCGTGAAGCTCACGCGCGGCGACGGTCTGCTCGAGGGCGAGGCGCGAGCGGGGGTGAACTTCGAACGGCTCGTGCCGCGCATCGACGACCAGCGGCCGGCGTTCGTGAACGCGACGCTCACGAACGTCGACGCCGGCGTGCTCGAGCCGGTGATCGGCGACGTGCTCTCCGATCTCGGCGGCAGGCTCGACGGCTCCGTGCGCGCCGCGCTCACGCCGCGGGATCCGAGCGTCGCCGGGTCCGGCTTCGGCGGTCAGCTCCAGGGGAAGCTGTCGATGCTGAGCGGCACCTTCCAGATCGCGGGCCTCGGCATGCGCCTCACCGACGTGAAGTTCGAGGCCGAAACGCAGCGCCTCGGGAAGCAGACGGTGGTTTCGCTCCGCAACCTCTCCGCCGCCTCCCGCTCCAAGTACCCGAACGTCGCGGCCTCGGCCGACCTCTACCTCGACGGCGTGGAGCTCGTGGGCGGCCGGGGCAACGCGAACCTGCGCAAGGTGCCGTTGATGATCGGAGGCGTGTCTCAGGCGAGCCTCACCGGGAGCGCGAGCTTCGAGCTCAAGCGCCACGCCGACCTGATGCGCGTCGTGATCCGGCTCCCGGAGCTCACCGCCGACGTGCCGCGCTCGTCCGGCGGAGACGTGCTCGCGGTGGATGATCATCCGGACATCGAGATCCTGCAGCCGATCGCCGAGCAGCGGGTCGCGCGCGGCGGCGAGTCGCTGAGGTGGGAGCTCCTGTTCGACCTCGGCAAGAAGGTGCGCGTCGTGCGCGGCGACGTGCAGATTCCGCTCGCCGGCCAGGCCACGGTCGCGCTCGGGGAGCGCGTCAAGGTCGGCGGCGATCTCGAGCTCAAGCCGGGAGGACGCGTGCAGCTCCTGGGAAAGTCGTTCGTGATCGAGACGGGCGAAGTGCATTTCGACACGGACGACGCGTCGAACCCGCACATTCGGGTGCTGGCGAGCTGGCGCGCTCCGGACGCGACGACCGTCTGGGTGGAGGTGCGAGGCACGCTGCGGGAGGCCACGCTCCGGCTGGAGAGCGATCCGGTGCTCTCCCAGGCGGACATTCAGGGGCTCTTGCTCGGCGGTGGCACGAGCGACGCCGAGGACGGCACCGGATCGAAAATCGGCTACGGCACCAACGTGGGGGGCGAGCTCTTCGGCGACAGCCCTTTCCGCCGCTTGGAGGTCCGCGTTTCGGCCGAAACGGGCGAACGTGCCCACGCCACCGCGACCGCGGCGGTGCCGCTCAGCGACACGCTGTGGCTCGAGGGTAGCTACACGAAGGCGAACTCGAACGATGTGGGCGAGGAGGACGCCTCCGTGAGCACCACCGTCGAGTGGCGCTTCCGCCAGAACTGGTCGCTGCGCACGCAGGTGGGAACGATCGGCGCCGGACTCGATCTTTTGTACCAGTATCGGTACTGACCGGCGCGAAATCGGGAACCTGCGCGCGCCGAGGTGCACCAAAGGAGAGCACCGATGACGCGCAAGCCAGCCCGCGCCCACATCGCCTCCGACGATGCCACACGGCCCGACACCGTCCCCGCGGCGCTCCGTTTCGCCGACGAGTCGGTGCCGTCGTCGGTCTTCGAAGCCGCCGGGCCGCGCGTGCTCGAGCCCTACGCTGCGCGACCCGAGATCCTGCCGCCGGCCGACGAGGCGACCGTCAACTACGGCCCTCCGGGCGGCTTCCCGCCCGGGGACGGTCGCGCTCAGAAGCACTCTCCCAGCCACATCACGAAGGCGCCCCGCTCGGGAACGCGCAACAAGCAGCCCTCGATCGAGACGCCGGTCGAACGTCGTCCGCACCTCCACGAGAGCGACGAGAACGAGGGCGCGCGCGTCTACGACCGGCAGCGCATCACGGCGAGCGCTCGGCAAGCGGCTCGGGCTCCCGGGAGCAAGCTCCGGTTGCTCGTTCTGGCGTTCCTGACGGCGGGCACCGGTGGCTTCATCGGCGTGAGTCTCGGCAACGGAAGCCTGCAGCGTACCGTGGAGCGGTGGTTCGACTCCGGTGGGAAACACGCGCCCGTGAACGCGCCGGC
>DASXWF010000296.1:0-2392 GCA_036503835.1 Polyangiaceae bacterium
GCTCGCGGGTCTCTGTCGCTCGAGCTCGGACTCACCGAGAAGGCCGACGCGACGCAAGTGCGTTCAGCGCTCGTCACGCGCGGGAACGAGCTCCGCGCGCGTGGAGTGTCCATCCGCCTCGAAAACGACCGCGAGGCCCCGGGAGGGTCGAGGCTCAAGGTCAGCGGAGCCAAGGAAGCGGCCGACACCAAGCTGGTCGGCGCCCTGGAATCCGCCTTCACGCTGGCGAACCGCCAGCGCGCGGAGCTCCCTGGCTGGCGCAAGGAGCTCGAAGCGCTGCCCCCGCGCGGCGTCGCGCTCGAGAGCGGTCGCGACGCCGCCTTCGTCGGGACGGGCCGGGGAACGCGCAGCGACATCCGCGCCAATCTCGCGGACGCTCAAAAAATCATGGGACTCATGGGCCCGCGGCTGAAGGAAGTCGACGAGAGCAGCGCCGAGCTCGCCGCCGCGATCGCGCAGGCGTTCCCTGCCCCTGCCCCGCCACCGCCATCCGAGCCACCCCCGCCGGAACCGGAGCAGAAAGCCAAGCCGCGCCGCCAGCCCTCCGCGGGCCGCGCTCCGAACGGCGCCAAGCCGACAGCGCGCCCGGCGACGCCGTCCGAAGCCTCGGAAGCGGCTCCGCCCAAGCCTGCGCCCGGCACGGCCAAACCCGACTTCGAACCTTAGGCGGCAGGATACCGCGCCGGGGCCTCAGTCGACCCGGCTGATCCCCTTCAAGAACTCCGCGGGCGTCACGAAGTCCGTGTAGCGAATCGTTTCCTTGCCGCTCGCGTCGAAGACCAGGACCGTCGGCAGCCCCACCACGCGAAAGCGAGCCAACGTCTCGCCCACGCGCGGATCGTCGTCGTTCGTCGCGTCGACCTTCACGGCGACGAAGCGGCCCATCTCCGCCCTGACCTCGGGCGCGGCAAACGTGATCTTGTCGAGCTCCTTGCAGGCGCCGCACCAGGCCGCCGTGAAATCGACCAAGAGTGGGCGGTTTTCACGGAGCGCGCGCTGGCGGGCGAGCTCGATGTCGCCCTTCTCCCACGCGAGCGTAGTCGTGGGTTTCCCCATCCCGAGCACGAGAGCGAAGAGCCCGCCGCTCACCAGCGCGAGGCCGAGACCCTTCGCGATCTTCACCCCGGCGCCCGGCTCCGAGAATTCGCGATGCACCGCACCGAACACGACCCCGAGAACAATCGCCAGGGCCGCCCCCGCGAGCAGCACCCCGCCGGGCTTCACGAACGACCCGAGCACCGGGAACGCCGTGCTCAGGAAATACAGGGCGACCACGACGAGCACGATCCCGAGCAGCGATTTGACGTGGACCATCCAGCGCCCGCTCTTCGGCAGCTGAACGGCAAAGGCGCCCACCACGAAGAACGGCGCGCCGAGCCCGAGCGAGAACGCGCTCATCGCGAGCGCGCCGAGCCCCGCGCTCTTGGTCTTCGCGATCCAGGTGAGGATCCCGGTGAGCACCGGCCCGGTGCAGGGCGCGGCGATCAGCCCGCATGCGAGCCCGAGCAGGAAGGCGCCCTTGTAGCCGATGCCTCCGAGCATCGCGAGGCGGTTCGTGAGCGCCGAAGGCAGCGCCATCTCGAACGCGCCGAACATCGACGCCGCGAGCGCGAGGAACAGCAACGCCATCGCGCTCACTACCCAGCGGTTCTGCAACACCGCGCCGAACATCGAGCCCGACAGCCCGGCAGCGACCCCGAGCGGCACGAACATGGCGACGATGCCGAGCACGAAGGCCGCCGACAGCGCGGCACCCTCCCAACGGCTCTTCGCCTGGCGCGCGCCGAAGACGCTCACCGTCACGGCCACCATCGGATAGACGCAGGGCGTGAGGCTTACGACGAGCCCGCCGACGAGCGCGGCAAAGGCGGCGTAGGCAGGCCCCCGGGCCAGGGCCTGGGTGAAAGCATCGGGTTCCACTTCTCTCTCATTCTACTGCCGCCGGAACCCGGCGGTTTCACACGTGGCCGCTGGAGCGGCGGCGGGCCCTGGCGCGACGCAACAAACGGCGCGCATGGGCAACCTCCCCGGCCAGCGCCACTTCCAGGGCTACCCGGCCACCGGTCGCGCGCCGCACGAACATCGCGAGGTAGCGGTCGGAGGCCTCGAAATCCCCCTGCTCGAAGGCGAGCGCCCCGAGCACGAACTGGCCGTATCCCTGCCCGCAGGGCGCTTCCTCCAGCCGTTCCCGAGCCGTGGCGAGGCCGGAAACGGACTCCCCGGCCGCGCGGCGGGCCAACAGGAGCTGCGCCCGATAGCGAGGCTTGTCCGTCGTGCCCCAGCGGGCCGCGCGCGACAGAGCGCCGGCGGCCTCGCGGTAATTTCCCGAGAGAAACCGCACGCTGCCCAGGGTCAAGAGATGACAGGCCCGGCGTGCTGCAGGGCTGACCCG
>DASXWF010000297.1:0-22116 GCA_036503835.1 Polyangiaceae bacterium
GTCGAGCGCATCGACGTGGACAAGGTCCCGACGGATCTGGCGGCGCGCCTGCCCATCACGTACTCGAAAAATCACGGTTTGCTCGTGGTCGCCGAGGGCGAGGAGGAGGTCTCGGTGATCTGCTCGGATCCGCTCGACACGGACGGCCTCGACGACGTGCGCGCGACCTTCCTGAAGCCGCTCGCCCTCACGGTCGCTCCCGCGGAGGTGGTGATCGACGCGATCAACCGCGTCTACGAGCGCGGCACGACGATGAGCGAGCTCGAGCCCGCCGAGAAGAGCGAGGACGAGGAAGAGCTCGACATCCTCGACTCCGACGAGGACGCGCCCATCATCCGCTGGGTGAACGGCCTGTTGTCGCAGGCCGTCAAGGAGCGCGCGAGCGACATCCACATCGAGCCCGAGGAGCGCGAGGTGCTCGTGCGCTACCGCGTGGACGGGCAGCTCTACGTTTCGCGCCGCGCCAGCCGGCAGTTCATGAGCGCCGTGATCGCGCGCGTGAAGATCATGGCGGGCCTGAACATCGCCGAGAAGCGCCTGCCGCAGGACGGCCGCATCTCGCGCCGCATCGGCGGTCGCAGCATCGACGTGCGCGTCTCGACCATTCCCACGAGCCGCGATCACGAGCGCGTGGTGATGCGCCTCCTGCACAAGTCGACGGTGCTGCTCGACCTCACCGAGATCGGCTTTTCGCGGCGCGACTTCCTGTTGATGGATCAGATGATCCGGCGCCCGGACGGCATCATGCTCGTCACGGGTCCCACCGGCGCCGGCAAGACCACCACGCTCTACGCGTGCCTGAACCGCATCAACACGCCGGACATCAACATCCTGACCGCGGAAGACCCGGTCGAGTACGAGATCCAGGGCATCCATCAGGTCCACGTCCAGGCCAAGATCGGCCTGACGTTCGCGAGCGCGCTGCGCGCCTTCTTGCGCCAGGATCCGGACGTGATTCTGGTCGGCGAAATCCGCGACCGGGAGACGGCCGAGATCGCCATCCACGCCTCGATGACGGGCCATCTCGTGCTCTCGACGCTGCACACGAACGACGCTGCCTCGGCCGTGACCCGCCTCGTCGAGATGGACATCGAGCCGTTCCTGGTGCGCTCGACGGTCGCCGCGATCCTCGCGCAGCGGCTGGTGCGTACGCTCTGCGAAAACTGCAAGGAGCCCTACACGCCGACGGCTTACGAGCTCGAGCAGGTCGGTATCGATCCGGAGCGCACTCGTCGCCGTGACGAGCGCGTCGTGTCGCCGCGCTACCTGCCGCACGGGATCGACTACGTGCCCGTGGGCTGGCGCGGTCCGGGCATGCCCACGTTCCACCGACCGAAGGGCTGCGACCGCTGTGACAACAAGGGCTTCACCGGCCGGCTCGGCATCTACGAGCTCTTGATCGCGGACGACGTCGTCGGGCGCCTCGTGCTCGACAACGCCGACGCCCGCACGATCAAGCGCGCGGCGCAGCAGCAGGGCATGGATTCGCTGCGCGACGACGGCGCCCGCAAGGTGCTCGAAGGCCGCACCACCGTCGAGGAAGTCGTCGCGGCCACGCAAGACGACGTCCTCGTGGACGAGTAGAGGGCGAGGGAACGTGGCGGTCTACGAATTCCGCGGCGTCCAGGTTCAGAGCGGCAAGCCCGTCAAGGGCTTCCGCGACGCCGAGAACCCGAAAGCGTTGCGCGCGATCCTGCGCCGCGAGGGCGTCATGCTCACGCAGGCCACGGAGGAGAGCGAGCGGGAAAAGCGCGAGAAGCGCTCCGTCGATCCGTTCGCGTTCTTCAGGCGCCCTTCGGGCTCCGACGTGGCGGTGATGACGCGCCAGCTCGCGACCCTGGTGCGGGCGGGCGTGCCGCTCGTCGAGTCGATTCAGGCGCTCACGGAGCAGGTCGAAAACGAGCAGCTGACCCGCATTCTGACCGCCGTGCGCGAGAACCTGAACGAAGGCACGAGCTTCGCGAAGAGCCTCGAGCAGCATCCGAAGGTCTTTCCCCCGCTCTACGTGAACATGATCGCGGCCGGCGAGGCTTCCGGCACGCTGGAAGCCGTGCTGGAGCGGCTCGCCGACTTCATGGAGGGGCAGGCGCGCTTGAAGGGCAAGGTCGCGGGCGCGCTCGCGTACCCGGCGCTGATGGCGGTGTTCGGCAGCGGCCTCGTGGCCTTTCTGATGGTCGCGGTCGTGCCGAAGGTCACGAGCGTCTTCGACAGCCTGGGGCAGGCGTTGCCCTGGTACACGCAGCTGCTCATCACCACCTCGAGCATCATCAGCAACTATTGGTGGCTCTTGATCGGGACCGGGGCGCTCGCCGTCTACCTGTTCCGGCGCTGGAAGCGCACGCCCGCCGGCAAGTTGCGCTGGGACACGTTCCGCCTCAAGGCGCCGCTGTTCGGGCGGCTGATGCTGCTCGTGTCGGTGGCGCGCTTCTCGCGCACGCTCTCGACCTTGCTCGCGAGCGGCGTGCAGCTCCTGCAGGCCATGGAAATCGGCCGGCACGTGCTCGAAAATTCCAAGCTCGAGGCCGTGATCGCGGAGGCGATCGGCTCGATTCGCGGCGGCGAGAGCATCGCGGAGCCGCTCAAGCGCAGCAAGGCGTTCCCGCCGATGGTCACGCACATGATCGCGGTCGGCGAGAAGTCCGGTCAGCTCGAGGCCATGCTCGAGAACGTGAGCCGCTCCTACGAAGCGGACGTCGAGACACGCGTGGTCGCGCTCACCGCGCTGCTCGAGCCGCTCACGATCGTGATCATGGGCGGCATGGTCGGCTTCATCGCCATGGCCATCATGATGCCGCTGATCCAGATGAACCAGCTCGTGGATTGACGCCGTGCGTACCCCGAACGTCAGCAAGATCCTGTTCCCCTGGGAAAGCCGGGGCGGCGTCGGCCGCTACCTGCGCCTGGGCAGGCTGCGGCCGTTCTTGATTCTGGTCGGCGTGCTCGGCTTCATCGCGCTGGTCGCGATGCGCGAACGGCGCATGGCCGGCGAGCGACAGACGCGCGCCACCCTGCTCGGCGCTCGCAGCCAGGTCGAAGCCTACATGGCCGATCACGACGGCGGCTGCCCGGAAAGCCTGAAGGCGGTCGGCGATCACGCCCAGAAGGAGAGCCTGCCGAGCGACGCCTGGGGCCGGCCGCTGCGTTTGATCTGCCCGGGCCGCTTCGAGGGCGCGCCCTACGAGCTTCTGAGCGACGGACCGGACGGAGAGCCCGGCGGTCTCGATCGCATCGAATGAGCGAAAGACGAGGAACCGATGACACCAATTGACCGAATCGAACGAGCACTACTCCGCCAGTCTTGGCGCGAGCGGATCTCGAAACGGGCTCGACGCCTTCGCCACGCGCGCGGCGTCACGCTGTTCGAGGTGCTGATCGTCGTGGCGATCCTCGCCATGATCGCGGGCGGTGTGGCGGTCTTCGCGCTGCCGCGTTTCCGCGAGGCGCAACAGAAAACGGCGGTGAGCTCGGCGCAGGTCATCCGCAAGGCGGCCGAGCTCTGGCAGGCCAACAACAACGAGACCAGCTGTCCGACGGTGAGCCAGCTCGTCCAGGAGAAGCTGCTGGACCCCGGCCAGAACACGAGCGACCCCTGGGGTCAGGCCTTCACGCTCACCTGCACGGAAGACGAAGTGACGGTCAGCTCGAACGGCGGCGACAAGAAGAAGGGCACGAAGGACGACGTGATCGTGCCGAAGCCCGCAGGAGCCACCGGCGGAGAGTGAACGTGCACGGCTTTGCCCTGCGTGGGAACCGCCGCGGCGTAACCCTGGTGGAGACCCTGATCGTGGTGGCGCTGATCGCGCTGCTGTCGGGCGGAGCCGTGTTCGGCTCGGGGATGTTGAAGTCGAGCCGCATGAAGGGCGCGAGCACGCTGATCGCGAGCTCCGTGCGGCTCGGGCTCGCGCGCGCCAACAGCACGGGCCGTCCGATGCGGCTCGTGCTCGACCTCGACGGCGAGAAGGTGCTGCTCGAGGAGGGCAATTCGTCGGTGATGCTGCGCGAGAAGGGCAAAACCACCGGCGGCGCCGAAGCCGCGACCGAAGCCGAGCAGGCCGCGAAGGCCGAAAGCGATCGCATCCTCGAGGGGCCGCGCGCCCCGCGCCCGTCCTTCACTCCGGCCAAGGCGTTCTCCGAAACGCCCGAGGGACGCGAGCTCGGCGCCGGCGTGGATCTGGCCGTGGTCCAGACCGAGCACGACGAGGAGCCGCAGAGCGAAGGGCGGGCCTACGTGTACTTCTGGCCGGGCGGCGTCACGGAGCGCGCGCACATCCAGCTCAAGCGCAAGGGCTCGGACGAGGGTTTGACGGTGGTGGTGAGCGCTCTCACCGGCCGCACGCGCATCGAACGCGGCCTCGTCGACATGCCCGAACCTCGCAGCGATCGCGAGGAGGATCAGGGCGAGCGAGAGGCGCCGTGAGCGCGCGCCGCGGCTTCACCCTGCTCGAGGTGATGATGGCCGTCGCCATCGTCGGGCTCGGGCTTTCGGTGCTGCTCGGCGCCCAGACGGGACTGTTCGCGAGCGCGACGCGCGCCCGGCACATCAGCGTCGCGACGGGGCTCGCTCGCTGCCGCATGAGCGAGATCGAGCTCGAGCTCTTGCAGCAGGGCTTTCCGCTCATCGACCAGGAGAGCGAGGGTAACTGCTGCATGGACGAGACGACCGAGGGCTACGACTGCGCCTGGAAGGTCCTGACCGTCGAGCTGCCGGAGCCGCCGCTCACCGACGGGGAGACGGACGGAGGCACCCCTTCCGGTCTCGACTCCGAGGGCGGCGAGAGCGGGCCGATGGCCGCGCTGATGCAGCTCCAGCAGGGCGTGAAGACGCCGGGTGAAACACCCGATCTCGGCGCGCTCGCCACCGAGTTCTCAGGCGCCATGAGCGGTTCGGACGGGATCGCCTCGATGATGATGGGGATGGTGTACCCGAGCCTCAAGCCGATGTTGCAGGCGAGCATCCGCAAGGTGGTCGTGAGCGTGCGCTGGCGCGAGGGCATCAGGCCGCGAACGCTCGACGTGACCCAGTACATCACCGATCCCCAACAGGCCGCGCTGGAGTCGGAAGTCGCGAGCGGGGCCATGCAGAACCTCACCAACGCGTTCCCCGGTTTGAGCTCGGGCGGGACGAGCAGTAGCGGCAGCGGCACCGTGCCTCGGGGCGACAAATGACGAAGCGTCGGGCCGCCCGCGGCTTCACGCTCCTCGAGCTGCTCGTGGCAGTCGCCGTGCTCGCCTTCATCACCATGCTGATTTACGGGGCATTCTCCAGCATGAAGCGCACGCGCGACGGGCTCGCGCGGGTCCAGGACCGCTACCGCGAGGGGCGGGTGGCGCTCGGGCGCATCGTGCGCGACCTGGAGAGCGCGTACATCTCGGGGCATCAGCCCTTCAATCAGGGCATCGTCGTACAGAAGACCGCGTTCATCGGGCACGAGGGCAACCCCGGTGATCGGCTCGACTTCAACGCGTTCTCGAACGTGCGCCGCGACCGCGATTCTCACGTCTCGGATCAAATCGAAGTCTCCTACTTCTCGGCGGAGAGCCTGGAGGAGTCCGGCACGACCGACCTGGTCCGGCGTACCAGCGAGTATCCGGACGAGAAGCCCGAGGCCGGAGGGCGGATCGACGTGGTCGCCACGGACATCGATCTCTTCGACCTGGAATACCTCGATCCGACCACGACCCAGTGGGTCGACACCTGGGACACCACGCAGGCCACGGGACAACCGAATCGGCTGCCGCTCCAGGTGCGCATCACGCTGGTCCTGAACGGCGGCAGCAAGAGCGCCGCCGATCGCAGCCGCGGCACGCTGCGCTTCGCGACCACGGTCATGCTGCCCATGCAGCAAGCGCTGGGCTTCGCCACGCAATGAACGCTCCCGCGCGCCCCTCCCGAAAGCCCTTGCGGCGCCGCTCGCGGCGAACGCGGCGCGGGATTGCGCTGATCATGGTGCTGGGCGCGCTGACGATCCTGACCGTGATGCTCACGGAGACCCAGGACGAGAGCTCGGCCGATTTCGCGAGCGCGCTCACCGCGCGCGATCAGCTGGTCGCGGAGTACGCCGCCCGGAGCGGCGTCAACCTCTCGCGCCTGCTGATCGCCGCCGAGCCCACCATCCGCGCTTCGCTGGCTCCGATCTTGATGCTGCTGCTTCAGGGCCCCCCTCCGCAGATTCCCGTGTGGGCGCACGCGAACAGCGTGCTCGGCGCGTTCAACGACGAGAACGGCGTGAAGGCGTTCTCCTCGCTCGCGGGCATCGACACCAAGCTCGGCAAGAACCTCGGCTTCGACGGCGCGGGTTTCGAGCTGCGCGTGATCGACGAGGACTCGAAGATCTACGTGAACGCCTCGGCGCGCGGCGAGGCCTTCTCGAAGGCGCGGCTCGCCTCGCAGCTCGCGGGGCTGATGGCCGCTCCGCAGTACGATCCGCTCTTCTCCGCGCGCGATTCGGACGGCCAGTTCTCCGACCGGAACACGATCTGCGGCGCGCTCATCGACTACGCGGATCCCGATCAGGATTCCGATCAGGGGTTTTGCGATCAATCGTCGACGAACGCGCAGGCGACCACGCCGGAGGACTCGTACTACAGCCTGCTCAAGCGCCCGTACGAGCGCAAGAACGCCGCCTTCGACAGCCTGGAAGAGGTGCGGCGCGTGCGCGGCATGAGCGAGGACTTCTGGGCGACCTTCGTCGATCCGAACCCGGACGATCCCGACAAGCGCGTCCTGACGGTGTGGGGGCAGGGCGCGATCAACGTGAACACGGCGAACCCGCAGACCATCCTCGCCCTGATCTGCGCGTCGGTGGACCCGGCGACCACGCCGATGTGCGTCGATCCGCTCGAATCCGGAAAGTTTCTGTCCGCGCTCTCGATGGTGCGCATGTTCACGAACGGCGCGCCGCTCTTCGGCTCGCCGAAGGTGTTCATCAGCGCGCTCAAGGGCAAGGGCATGTTCGGGCAGATGCTCGCGGCGCTCGGGATTCAGCCGGTGGTGCTGAAGTCCGACGCGGATTTCGAGAAGCTCGTCAGCACCGAAAGCAAGGTGTTCAGCATCTACGCCCAGGGGCACGTGCAGTCGGGCTCCCGCGTCACGAACACCCGCATCCACGCGGTCGTGGATTTTCGGGCGGCCCCCCCGCCCGGCGTCGATCCGCGCGCGCTCGCCTTCGCGCAGCAAATGGGACAAGGGTCCGGTTCGGGCGGCACTTCGAGCGGCAGCTCGAGCGGAGGCACGAGCGGGAACTCGACCGGTAGCCCCCTCGACAAAGTGCTGAAACCCACCGCCGGCGGCCTGATCATTTATTACCGGGTCGACTAAAGTCATCTAGCGTCAGGATTTTTCAGAAGATGGGCCTTTTTCTCGGAATCGATGTCGGCTCGCGCGTCGTGAGCGTGGCCCTGCTCGACGTGGGCTACAGAAAGCTCGCGCTGAAGGCGCTCTCCGAGGCGGCCGTGACGGATCCGGCGGCGATCGGCGAAGCGGTGGCCAGCGCCGTCGGCGGGCTCGCGCAGCACACCGACTCGATCGCGGCGTCGATCGACGGCGACCTGACCTTCACGCACCGGCTGACGCTCCCCCCCACGGCGCTCAAGCAGCTCGACGAGATCCTGAACTTCGAGCTCGAGGCGGCGCTGCCGGTGCCGCTCGACGAGCTCATCTGGGGTCACCGCGTGCTGCCGCGCAAGACCGCGAAGGATCCGGTGGTCGTGCTCGTGGGCGCGGCGCGCGTCGAACAGGTCCGCGCGCGCATCGAGCTCGTGAAAGCGGCGATCGGTCGCGAGCCGGACTCGGTGCGGCACGGCGCGATCACGCTCGCGAACCTGTCCACCGTCTCCGCGGAGCTGCGGCGGCCCGAGCCGATCGCGCTCGTCGATCTCGGCGGCAAACGCACGGAAATCACGATTCTGGTCGGCGGCGAGGTCGCGTTCGTGCGCACGCTCTCGCGCGGCGTGGACAAGCTCCCGGAAGGCGCCCCGGCGCTCGCCGCCGAGATCCGGCAGACGCTCGTCGCCTGGCTCGCCCGCGAAGGCGATCCCATCACCACGGTGCACCTGGTCGGCGGCGGCGCGGCGGCGAGCGGCGCCGCGGAGTTCCTGGCGTACGAGCTCGGTATCCCGGTGACGGCGCTACCTCCGCTCGTGCTCGAGGGGATGACGCCGGAGCAGGCCGCGAGCTTGCCTCGCTTCGCGAAGGCCGTCGCGCTCGCCCTGGGCGCCGCGGGGCGCGGGCACCACGTGGATCTGCGGCGCGGGCCGCTCACCTTCCAGCGTGGCTTCTCGTTCCTGAAAGAGAAGGCCCCGCTCCTGATCGGACTCGCCGGAGCCGTGCTGGTGAGCTTCCTGTTCGCGGTCTGGGCGGAGCTCCGGGCCGTGGGCAAGGACTTCGAGGCCGCGACCAGCGAGCTCGAGCGCACCACGCTCGCGGCCTTCGAGCAGGCGACGAGCGATCCCGAGGAAGCCCAGAACCTCCTGGAACAGGCGAAAAATCCGGCCGAAAGCGATCCGATGCCGCGCATGGACGCCTTCGACGTGATGGTGGAGATCTCGAAGGCCGTGCCGGCGAGCGTGACGCACGACATCGAGGAGCTCGATCTGCAGCGCGGTCACGTGCGCATCCAGGGCATCGTCGGCTCGACGGCGGACGCGTCCCTCGTGCGCGACAACCTGGCGACCGTGCGCTGCGTGAACGACCCCAAGATCGCGAAGGTGACGCAGGTCGTGAACGGCACACGCCAGAAGTACGTGCTCGAGTTCGACGTGAAGTGCCCCGAGGAGGGCGCCAAGAAGAAGGCCGCGACGCCGGCCGGGAGCGCGAGCGCGACCAACGCGGAAGGAGAGGCGCCGTGAGTTTGCGTGAACGTCTCGGCCGTCTGGAGGATCGCGAGCGCCGCCTGCTCGGCATCGCGATCGCGATCGTCGTGGCCGGCGTGATCCTCCTGCCGCCGGTCTCGCTGTTCGCCTTCGTCCACGCCAAGAAGAGCGAGGTGGAGGACGTGCGCGCCGCGATCCAGGCGATCGTCGACGAGCAGGACGCGCTCGACGAGGCCCGCGCGGAGAAGGCGGCCATCACGCAGCGTTACAGCCGTCCGGCGCCGCAGCTCCAAGCGTTCCTCGCCCGCCTGGCGAGCGAGGCCAGCGTGGAGATCCCCGAGAGTCAGGACCGGCAGATGGTCCCGCGCGGCAAGAAGTTCGAAGAGCGCTCGACCAAGATCACCCTGCGCAAGGTGGGCATGCTCAAGCTCGTGAAGTTCCTCGAGAAGATCGAGCAGTCCGGACATCCCGTGCGCATCACCCAGTTCGACGTTCGCAAGCGCGGCTCCGAGCCAGACTCGTACGACGTCGACATGATCGTCAGCGCCTTCGATCGCAAGGCACCCGAGACCAAGCCGGGCGCGGCGCGGGACGCCGGTGCGCCGAGCGCGGCTGACGCCGGCAGCGGCAAGAGCGAAGACGGCGAAGAGAGCAAGGAAGAGCCATGAGCCCGCGCTGGCGCAAGATCCTGATCGCGGCAGGTTACGTGGCCTTCTACGGCTTCGCGCTGATCACCTCGTTCTACCTGACGTTCCCGTATCCCCGCCTGAAGGAGCGCATCGTCACCGACTTCAATCAGCGCCAGACGGGCCCCGATGCGATGCGGCTCGAGGTCGACGAGATCGACTCGTACTGGCTGAGCGGAGTCGAGGCCGAAGGCGTGCGGCTGGTTTCCAAGGGCGAGTCCGAAGTCCCCGGAAAGCCGGCAAAAGCCAAGATCACGAGCATCGAGCACGCCCACGCCCGGCTCTCGCTGCTCTCGCTCCTGATCGGGCGCCGCGTCGTCAACTTCGGCGCCGATGCGTTCGGCGGCAACGTGTCGGGGAGTCTCGCGGACTCCGACGCCGAGCGCGTGGTCAGCATCGAGGTCGACGGGCTCGATCTCGGGCAGACGCCGCTCTTCGCGGGCCTGGTCGGGCTGCCGGTGACGGGCCAGCTGGGCGGCAGCATCGAGCTCGTCGCGCCCGAGGGCCGTCTGAGCAAGGCGGAGGGCAAGCTCTCGTTCAAGATCGCGGGCGTGACCGTCGGGGACGGCAAGGCGAAGATCCGCGACATCATCGCGCTCCCGAAGCTCGACGCCGGCGAGATCACGCTCGAGGCCGAGGTGAAGGCCGGTCAGGTGAAGGACCTCAAGCTCGCCGCCAACGGACAGGATCTCGAGCTCGCGGCCGAAGGCACGATCCGCCTGCGCGATCAGCCCGAGCAGAGCCTGCTCACGCTCACCACCGAGTTCAAGTTCACCGATCGCTACACGAACAAGGACGACCTCACCAAGGCCCTGTTCGGCCCCTCGGGCGCCTTCGATCTCGACCCGAAAAACCGCCGCGCCAAGCGCGCCGACGGCTTCTACGGCTGGCGCGTCAGCGGCTCGCTCTCGCACCCGACCTTCGCCCCGAACCCCACGCCCGGCGCCTCGAAGAAGCGCTGAGCCGCTGGGCGCTGCGGCGCTTGGGCGGGAATTGTCGGTGAGACGGGTTGCGTGTGGGCGAACTGCTGATCAAACAGAGGCCGCCAAGACCGCCAAGAGGACGCCAAGGCCGCCAAGGGGATTGAGGGTTGGTTGCGCCTTCTCGTAACTAGGCCCCAAAAATCCGCTGGCGGCCTTGGCGTCTCTCTGGCGGTCTTGGCGGCAAATAAGAACTTCGTCCGTCGCAAGACCTAACAATTCAGGGAACCACCCGCGCCGCACGCGACAATGGCCGACTGTCAGCTGTCGACGCCGATGCCGAGGCGCTCGCGAAGCTCGAAGTACTGGCTGCTGACGCTGAACAGCACGAGCTCCTGGATGCGATCCTGTTGCGGGACGGCGCTCGAGGCTTCGTCCGAGGCTCGCACCACGGCGACGGCGGTCTCGAGGTCGTGCGCGAGCAGGAGGCCGGCTCGGTCCGCCGTCAGGTCGATGCCGGCGACCCAGCGCTTGAGGTCGAGCGCGGTACCGGACTGCAAGAGCTTCGCGACGACGCGCGTCAGCTGGTCGCGAGCAGGACCCTGGATGCCGGCGTCGAGCGCGCGCATCGCTTCGTCGACCACACCCGCGAACTCCTGCGCCACCGGGAAGTGCGGCGCCGTGAGCTTGATGGCGGCGAAGAGCCATGCCTTCAGCGCGGTGCCCGACGAAAGGACGTGGCGCACGTAGCTTCCAGGACGAAGGTACGCGAGCTGCCGGCCGGAGATGAAGGCTGCGGGCCGCAGCGGTACGTCGTCGCGCAACGCCGTCTCGCCGAGCGTGATGGACGGCTCGGTCGAGAGTACGAAACCCAAGCCACCGGGATCATTCGGATTTTCGAAGATGAGCGGAAGGCCCAGACCGAGCACGCCCGCCGCGTAATAGAGGCTCTGGCAGACCGGCGCGGGGTGCGTCCGTACGTCGACGGCGAAGCGGGGGTCGTAGCCGAGCTCGGCGAGCGACTGGCCACGCTTGGCGACGACGGCCGGCTCGATCAGCGCGAAGACCGAGGTGAGCAACGGGTCGACGTCGCCGTGCGCGAGGAGGCTCAGCCAGTCGTCGTCGCCCAGGGCGGCTTGCGCGGCGGCCGCGGTTTCGGAGCGCATGCGCTTGTAGAAGCGCTCCTCGTCGGGCTCCGCGAGCTTCAAGACCGCCATGGCCTGACACAGACACCAGGCGGCGTCGGCGTTGCGCGTTTCCGTGTAGAGCTTGCGCAGGGCCTTGTACGACTCCGGCCGGAACGGGTTCTGGCGCAGAAGCACGGCCTGCGTCGCCACTGCCTTGTCGAGGTAGCGCTGGGGATCGGTGGCGTAGAGGGCCGACAGACGCTCGGCGCGCTCGCGGTTTTCCGGGTCGAGCGTCTGCGCCGCCTCGTAGGCGTCGATGGCCTTGTCCGTCCAGCCGAGCTTTTGCTCGTAGAGCTCGCCGAGGCCCGAGAAGGCCGCGAGCATGGCGGCCTGGTCGTCGTTCTTCGTCGCGCGCTCGAGCTTTTGTTGCAGAAGCTTCTCGACGCCGCCGAAATCGCCGGCTTCGGACTCGAGCTCGATGGCTTCGTTGAGGGCCTTGTCGAAGCTCGGGTCGAGCTCGAGGACCTGCTTGTAGAATTCGAGCGCGCGCTTGGTGTCGCCGATCTGCGTAGCGGTGAGGTTCGCAGCCGTGTGCAGGTACTTCACGCGCTGCTTCGGGTCTTCGACGAAGTCGGCGAGGCGCACGACGATGTCGACCAGCTTGTTCCAGTCCTTCTCCTCGCTGTAGAGCTGCATCAGCTTGGTGAGGATGCGGCGGTCGTCGGGGCGTTCGTCGAGCGCGGCCACGAAGCTCTTCGCCGCCTGCGTGCGATCGTTGAGCTTCTGCGAGGCGATCTCGCCGACCTCGAGCAGGAGCTTCACGCGATCGTCGCCGGTCGCGATGTCGAGGTGGCGCGTTTTGGCGCGTACGGTGTCTTCCCAACGTTCGAGGGCGCCGTAGACCAGCTCGAGCGCGGCGAGCGCGTGCGGATCCTGGCTGTCGAGATCGGCCGCCTCCTCGAGCGGAGGGATGGCGGCGGCGAGATCGCCCGAGCGCCGCAGCGATTCACCGCGACGATAGAGCGAGCGCTGCCGGCGCGGCTCGTCGAAGGAGGCGCCGAAGCGAGCGAGCAGCGTGCCGTAGAATTCGGCCGCGCGGGCGGGGGAGCCGTGCTCGTAGGTGACCTGCGCCACGCGCTCGAGCGCCTGCGGATCGTCCGGAGCCAGGCGCAGCAGCGTGTCCATGGGCGCGAGCGCCTGCTCGGTGGACCCGGAGAGCGCGAGCGCGTCCACGTAGCGAATCAGCATGCGCACGGCCTCGGCCTTGTCGAGCGAATCGGCGCGGCCCGCGATCACCTCGTAGTGCTTGGCGGCCTCGAGGTAGCGCTTGTCGTCGAGCGCCAGGTCGCCCAGCACGAGCAACGCGTCGAGGTTCGTGGGGTCGAGCTTCGCGGCGCGTTTCGCGGCCTCTTCGGCGCGCTTGTCGTCCTTGAGCTTGTTCCGGTAGAGCGCCGCGATCTGGCCGGCGAGCTTCGCTTTCGCGCGATCTCCGTCGGTGTGCTCGATGGCGCGTTCGAGCAGCTGAATCGCGGCGTTCACGTCGCCGCGCGCGACGTACGCTTCGCGCAGGGCGGCGGCGGCTGCGAGATCGCTCGGCGTCGCGTCGAGCGCCTGCTTGTAGCGCTCGATCGCGCCGTCGCGATCACCGCGCCCCTCCAGCAGCTTGGCCGCGCGCAGGAGCTGTTCGGCGCGGGCGGCCGGCGTGGTGGCTTTGGCCGCCAGGGTGTCGATGGCGGCGAGGGCCGCGTCGGCGTCGCCGGCCGATTCACGCAGCCGCGCGAGCGCTTCGAGCGCCTGGGGGTGCTGCGGCTCGATGGCGAGCGCGGCCTCGTAGGCGCGGATCGCGCGATCCGGAGCCGACAGCTGCTCGGTGAGCAGGCGGGCGCGCTGCAGGATGATGGCGAGGCGTCGCGGCGCTTCGGCGAGCAGCTTCTCGTGGCGCTCGTAGAGCTGGACCGTGTCCTCCCAGCGCTCGAGCGCGCGGTAGTGACGGGCGAGCGCGCTCAGGGCCGCGTCGTGCGCGGGATCGAGCTCGAGCACCTCCTCGAGGGAGCTGGCCGCCTTGTCGTGGTCGAGAAACTCCTCCTCGTAGATGGCGGCGATGCGTTCCCAGAGCGAGATCTTCTGGCGCGGCGTCGCGGCGGCCTCGATCTGGATGTCGAGGTTCGTGAGCAGGTCCTGGAAACGGCCCGCCTTGCTGAGCAGCCGGTCGAGCCCGCGCAGGGCGTCGAGGTTGCGCGAGTCGAGATCGAGCACCGCCTGATAGCGGCGTTCGGACTCGGCGTCGTCGCCGAGCTTGAGCTCGTAGAGCTCGGCGACGCGGCAGAGCGTCTTGAGCTTTTCGTCGCCGCGCTGCGCGGCCGCGCGCCGCTCCAGGATCTTGACGAGCGCGCCGTGATCGCCGGCGCGCTCGCAGAGGCGGGCGAGCTGGTTGCTCGCCGCCACGTGCCCCGGATCCTCGGACAGGATCGACTCGACCATGCTGCGCGCGCCGGCCGCGTCGCCGAGGTAGAGCTCGAGCAACTCGGCGGCCTCGGCACGAAAGTCGCGGGCCAGGGCGGGGCTCGCCGCGGCGTCCGCGCGCCGCGTGAGCACGGCGCCGAGCTCCGACCACTGCTGCGCCTTGCGGTAGATCTTGGCCATGCCGTCGAGCGCGGCGTCGTTCGCCGGATCGAGGCCGATCACCGCCTGGTAGCAGGAGACGGCGAGGTCGGGCCGCTGCAGCTTGTCGGCGTACCAGCGAGCCGCCTTCAGGAACAACGCCGTCTTGTCCTCGGCGGGCGTCGTCTCCGCCTGGGCGGCTTCGGTGGCGCTCGACAGCACTTCCGCCCAGGCTTCGCCGCGAGCCGCGGCGAGCCGCTCGATCTCCGTGGCGATCGAAGCGTGGCGGGGGTCTTCGCAGAAGGCCTGCGTGAACGCGACGAGCGCCTGATCCCGATCCTTGATTTCCTGCGCGTAGATGCGGCCGATTTCCGCGAGCAGGCGCGCGCGCTCGCCGCGACCTTCGGTGCGCTCGCTGCGTTCGAGCAGGGTCTCGACGAGCTCGTCGAACTTACCGAGCCGGCGGCGCACCTCCTCCAGGCCTCCGAAGGCGACGCGATCCTCCGGATCGAGGGCGACGAGCTCCTTGTACAGAGACTCCGCGGCGGGCAGCGCATCCGGGCATCTCGCCCGGATGCGCGCGGCGCGGAACAGCAATGCCTTCTTGGTGGCGAGCTCCTCGCCCGGCAGGCCGGCTGCCGCGGCGACGAACGCCTGGGCGATGCGCTCGGGTGCGCCCTCGGCCGCGGACTCGAGCTGCATCGCGACCGCTTCGTTTTGCGGCTCCTGCGCGAGTCTCGCGATCAGACCCTCGACCTCCTCGCCCGACATGGGCGGAAGGATGCTGACCGCCTGGTTCGAGCGATCCAGAAGCGCCAGCACGGCGTCCGCGTTGGGCGGACGCTTTTCGGGATCCTTGTCCAGCAGGCGCACGAGCAGCTGGTCGATTTCCGGTGGAATGAAGCCCTTCGGCGCCACGCTGCTCGGGGTCACCGGCTCGCGGGTGAGGTGGCCGAACGCCGCTTCGAGCGCGCTGCCGTCGCCGAACACGGCGCGGCCCGTCAAGAGCTCGAAGGCCATCGCGCCGAACGAGTAGACGTCGCTGCGCGGATCCGAACCGAGTCCCCGGATCTGCTCGGGCGCGGCCGTCTTCGGCGACGCGGTCGTGGAGAACAGCTCGCCGCGCGTCGCGCCGACGCGCGGGCGCACGCGCAGCCGATCGGAGGCGGCGTCGAGCAGCACGACCGTGAGCGCTCCTTCCTGGGTGCGGAGCGCGATCACGTTCTCGAGCCGGAGGTCCCCGTGCGCGATGCGCCGCTCGTGGAGCGCGGAGAGTGCTTCGAGCACGGCGCGCAGGAAGGGACGCGCGTCGTTGATGTGCAGCGGCCCCGTGCGCGTGACGCGCGCCGCGAGCGTCTCGCCGTGCACCAGCTCGTGAGCGACGTAGTGGCGGCCGTCCAGACTTCCGGCCTCGACGCCGCGCGGCAGAAATTCGTGCTCGATTTCCGCGATCAGACGGTTCGCCGTGAGAAAGCGGTGCAGGCCGCGGCGGTCGCGCGCCGCTTCGTGCCGCAGCACGCGCACGCGGAATTCACCGCGACCGCGCGTGGCCGAGTAGACGATGGCCGAGCGTCCCTCGCCGAGCTTCTGCGTGATCGAGAACTCGCCGATCGTCGCGCCGACCGGCAGCGTCTCGTCGCGGTCGATGCCGACGGTGCGGAGCTGCGCGAGCTCGCCGCTCGCGTCGGGCCGGAGCGCGAGGATGGCATCGCACAGCGCCTCGATCGCGTCCTGCTCGTTGCAGTAGCTCGCGAGGGCGCCGGCGAAGGACGCCTTCGCGGCGGTTCCGCCGACCTGCTCCGGGTCGAAGCCCAAGAGGTCCCGGCTCAAATGAAAGAGTTCCTCGAGCTCGAACGAGCGCTCGAGCTCGGCCCGCAACAATTCCGTCTCGATCATGGCAAGATCAATATCGGTGAGCCGGAGACTGCCCCTGGCCCCGAATTTGGGGACCGGTCACCGCGCGGGGCGCAAAACGATAGCCGCACCCACGTTTTTTCGCCATCGGTCGCACTCGGTTCGCTCTCCATCCGGTCGCTTGGCCCGGTTTCTCGGCGCATGCGATGTTTCGGCCGTGGCCACACCGCTCGAGCTTTTCGCCCGGCGCATCCTGCCCCTGGCGGTCACCGCCGCTGCTGCCATTTCGGTTCCCGTGCTGGTCTTTTCGCCGACCGGCCTCGCTCGCTTGCGCGCCCTGCGCGAGGAGCGCGCCCGTGGCGACGAGGAGGTGGCGCGGCTCTCGCGCGAAATCGAGCGGCTGCGCGCGGAGGTCCGCCGGATGAAGGAAGACCCGGCGTACGTCGAGCGGGCGGCGCGGGACGAGCTTGGCCTCTTGCGTCAAACGGAAGTCGTCTTCCAGTTTCGCCGCTGAAGCGGCAAATTCCTCGTACGCTGCGAATCGGAGTACGATCCGGGGCGTGTCCGTCGAGATCGTTCGGCTACTGCTCGGCGTCGGGGCTTCCGAGCGGGAAGTAGACGCGGTTCTCGCGACGGCTGCCTCCACCGGCAAGTCGCTCGCCAAGACACTGGTCGATCAGGGATCGCCGCTCTTCGACCCGCTCGACCGGGAGCTCGTCCGGCGCGAGCTGCCGTCGATCGAGATCGTGCGGCCTGCAGCGGAGGAAATGGCTCTCCTTCCTGCTGGTCTCTGCGAAAGGCTGGGGGCGGTGCCCGTGCGGCGTGACCCCCGGACCGGCCGCGTCGATGTCGCCGCGCTCGATCCGCTCGATCCGCACGTGGCGGACGAGCTCGAATTTCATCTGGAAGCGCGCGTTCGGGTGCTGCGCGCCCGCCCCGAAGCGCTGGCGGCGGCGCTCTCGTCCGGTTCCGGCGCGCGTCAGGCAAGTGGGCCGCCGCTACCCCTCGTCAGAAAGGCCGCTCGCGCCGAGCCGCCGGGGACGACGGGAAGCACCTTCGAGCGGAGCGCGGCGCCCACGATTCGGGATGCGATCGCCCAGGCGGCTTCGGACGACGGGGAGCCTGTCCTCAGCCTGACTCGCGCCAAGCCGGTTTCGGCCGCGCGCCCCGCCTCGCACGCCGCTCCTGCTCCCGCGTCCCTTCCGCTTCCGCCTGCGGAGGCGCTCTCCGACGTGCTCGCCGCGCTGGAGGCGGCCGAAACCCTGGAAGCGACGATTTCGCTCCTGATTCGAGGGCTGGCTCCCGCAAAAACCTTGGTGATGGCGGTGCGGGGCGGAGCGTACGAGGGACGCTCGGCGAGTCTCGGCTTGTCGGCGGAAGCCGCGCGCAAGGTTCGGCTCCTCGCGAGCGAGCCGAGCGTTCTCGAGACCTCCGTCCGCTCCGGCCTCTACCTCGGGGCCCTGCCGCTCACGCCGGTGCACGACTCGCTGCGCGAGCTCTTCGGCGCGGAAAGCGAGGTCTACGTGGTGCCGGTCTCGGCTTCCGGGCGTCCGACCCTGATCCTGCTGAGCGAGCTGGCCGCGCTCGGGCTGACGGTGGACGCCACGCGCCGCGCCGATGACCTCGCCAAGGCTGCGGGCGAAGCGCTCACCCGCATCGTCCACAGCAAGAAGCGCGCGTAGGACGCCTCGGGGCCGTCTCTGCACGGAAATCACGATGCCCGACCAAGACGACCCACGGGAACGCTTTCGGGCCCTCGCGGCACGCGAGCTTTCGGGCGGCGACCCGCGCGCGCTCGTTTTTCGCAGCGCGGAGGGTATCGAGTTGCCGTCGCTCGCGCTGCCGGAGGACGTCGCGGACGTGCCGTGGCTCGCGTCGCTGCCGGGCGAGTTCCCCTTCGTGCGCGGCGTGCGCGCGAGCATGTACGCGCATCGTCCCTGGACGATCCGGCAGTACGCGGGCTTCTCGACGGCCGAGGAGAGCAACGCATTTTTCCGAACGGCGCTCGCCGAGGGCCAGACGGGCCTGAGCGTCGCGTTCGATCTGGCGACGCACCGCGGCTACGACAGCGACCATCCGCGCGTGCGCGGCGACGTGGGCAAGGCCGGCGTCGCGATCGACTCGGTCGAGGACATGCAGCGGCTGTTCGCGGGCATCCCCCTCGACACGGTGAGCGTGTCGATGACCATGAGCGGCGCCGTCCTCCCGGTGCTCGCGGCGTTCCTGGTGGCGGGAGAGGAATCCGGTGTTCCGCTCGCGAAACTCTCGGGCACGATCCAGAACGACATCCTGAAGGAGTTTCTGGTTCGAAACACCTTCATCTATCCGCCGGCGCCCTCGCTCCGCATCGTCGCCGACGTGATCGAGCACCTGACGCGCGTCGCCCCGCGCTTCAATTCGCTGTCGATCTCCGGCTACCACATGCAGGAGGCGGGCGCGACGGCGGAGCTCGAGCTCGGCTACACGCTCGCCGACGGGCTCGAGTACGTGCGCGCCGCGGTGGCGCGCGGCCTCGACGTCGACGCCTTCGCGCCGCGGCTGTCGTTCTTCTTCGGCATCGGCATGAGCTTCTTCGTGGAGATCGCGAAGCTCCGCGCCGCGCGGTTCCTGTGGGCGACGCTGCTCCGCGAGCGCTTCTCCCCGAAGGATCCGCGCTCGCTGATGGCGCGGATCCACTGTCAGACTTCGGGCGTGAGCCTCGCCGCGCAGGAACCTCGGAACAACCTGATGCGGACCGGCTTCGAGGCCATGGCCGCCGTGCTGGGCGGAACGCAGAGCCTGCACACGAACGCCTACGACGAGGCGCTCGCGCTGCCGAGCGACGCGGCGGCGCGCCTGGCCCGCAATACGCAGCTCATCCTCGCGCACGAAACGGGCATCGCCGGCGCGATCGATCCGTTCGGCGGCTCGTACTTCATGGAGAGTCTGACGCGCGACGTCGCCGCGCGCGCGCGCGCCGTGCTCGAGGAGGTCGAGGCGCAGGGCGGGATGGCGCGCGCCATCGAGAGCGGCTTGCCGAGGCGCCGCATCGAGGCCGCGGCGGCCGCCCGCCAGGCGCGGATCGACCGCGGAGTCGAGCGCGTGATCGGCGTGAACGCGTACCGCACCGAAGCGGAAACGCCGAGCGTGCGCTTCGTCGACTCCGACCGGGTGCTCGAGGTTCAGCTCGAGCGGCTGCGCGAGCTCCGGGCACGGCGCGACGCCCGCGCCGTGGCACGCTCGCTCGACGCGCTGCGCCGCGCCGCCGAGGGATCGGAGAATCTGCTCGCGGCGAGCGTCGAGGCGACGCGGGCCCGGGCCACGCTCGGCGAAATCAGCGAGACCCTTGCGCAAGTGTTCGGGCGCTACGAAGCTAGACAGACGGTCGTGAGCGGCGCGTACGGCAAGGATTTCGGCGACGACGCGGAGTGGCGAGCCCTGCGCGCGAGAGTCGAGGAGTTCGCGGAGCGGGAAGGCCGGCAGCCGCGCATGTTGGTCGCGAAGCTCGGGCAGGACGGGCACGACCGCGGGCAAAAAGTCGTGGCGTCGGGGCTGGCGGATCTCGGGTTCGACGTCGATCTCGGCCCGCTCTTCACGACGCCGTCCGAGGTCGTGCGCCAGGCTATCGAGAACGACGTGCACGTGGTCGGGATCTCGACCCAGGCCGGAGCGCACCTCACGCTGTTGCCCGAGCTCGTCGAGCTCTTGTCGAAGGAAGGCGCTTCCGACGTGCTCGTCGTTTGCGGCGGTATCGTGCCGGACGCGGATCGCGCGGCGCTCGAGCGCGCGGGCGTGCGTGCCGTCTTCGGTCCCGGTAGCCGTGTCGTGGACGTCGCCTCGCGCCTGCTCGACCTGCTCGCGGGGGCCGCGGGAGCCTCGCGGTGAACCTCGCGGGGCTCGGCCCGGAAGCCCTGGCGGAGGCGGTGATCGCGGGCGAACGCCGGGCGCTCGCGCGCGCCATCACGCTCTGCGAGAGCGAGCGCGCGGCGGACTTCGACGCCGCGGAGCGTCTGCTGGCACGGCTCTTACCTCGGGCGGGCGGCGCCCTGCGCGTCGGGATCACCGGTCCGCCCGGGGCCGGGAAGAGCACGTTGATCGACGCGCTCGGTCTCCTGGTGATCGCGCACGGCCACGCCGTGGCCGTCCTGGCCGTCGATCCCTCGAGCCAGAAGAGCGGAGGCAGCATTCTCGGGGACAAGACGCGGATGACGCGGCTGGGGGCCGCTCCGCAGAGCTTCATCCGCCCGAGTCCGTCCGGGGGAGCGTCCGGAGGGGTGACCCGGCACACTCGTGAGGCCGTCGCGATTTGCGAGGCGGCGGGGTTCGGCGTGGTGATCGTGGAAACGGTCGGCGTCGGTCAGACCGAACAGGCGGTGGCCGACGTCGTGGACGTCGTGGCGCTCGTTCTCCAGCCGGGCGCCGGGGACGAGCTTCAGGGCATGAAGCGCGGCATCCTCGAGGTGGCGGACGTCGTCGTCGTGAACAAGGCGGACGGCGCCGAGCGGGAGCGCGCCGAACGGGCCGCGGGCGAGCTCAGGGGCGCGCTCTCGCTGTTCACGCGCGCGGTGGGTGGGGGGGCGCCGTCCGTGCTCTGCGCGAGCGCGCTTTCCGAGCAGGGCGTACCCGAGCTCTGGGGCGCTCTCGAAGGGGCGCGGGAGCGAGCGCGCGCGAGCGGCGCGCTCGATCGCCGGCGCAAGGCCGGCCTGCGCGCCTGGCTCGAGGACGAGATCAAAGACGGCCTCGCGTCGCGCGTGGCGGGTGGGGAGCACGCGGGCGAGCGTCTTCATGACCTCGAACGGCTCGTCGAGGCCGGCGTGTTGACGCCGCGGCGCGCCGCTCGCCAATTCCTCGAATCAGCCTCCGGCTGACGAGAGCGCCTGCACGAGCTCGGGCGGCGCCTGCACGAGCTCGATCAACACGCCCTCGCCGCCCTGGGGAGCCTCGTCCGAGCCCTTCGGGTGAATGAAGCAGACGTCGTGACCGGCGGCGCCGCGGCGAATGCCGCCCGCCGTGAAGCGCACGCCGCGGGCCGAAAGCCAGGCGAATGCCGCGGCCAGGTCGTCCACCCACAGCCCGACGTGGTTCAGGGCAGGTTCCGAGACACGCGGGCGCGCGTTCGGATCGAGCGGTTGCATGAGGTCGATCTCGACCGCCCTCGGCCCGTCGCCGATGCGCAGGATGTCCTCGTCGACGTTCTCGGTTCGGCTCCGGAAGCTGCCGACCGGCGTTGCCCCGAGCAGCTCCACCCAGAGCTTCGCGAGGCGTGCCTTCTCCGTGCCGCCGATCGCGAGCTGCTGCACGGCGAGCACCCGGAACGGCCGCGCTTCGCTCACGGATAGCGACCCTGGAGCCCGACCTGCAAGTCGAGCGAGGCGTTCAGCGAGCGCAGCACGCCGGCCGTCAGCCCGCCGCTGACGTAGAGCCCGATGTTGCGCGTGAAGTCGAACTGCGGCCCGGCCGCGGCATGAAAGACGAGCTCCGTCCCGTAGCCCTCCGTGGCGAGCGACCAAGGAAAGGTGTCGCCGCCGTCCTCGAATTCGAGCGCCACCGCCGGCTCGATGAACACCTTGATGGCCGAATCGCTCATCGTGTAGAGCCGTACGCCCGCGCCGACGACGATGATCGGATTCGTGTCCGTCTGCTCCTCCGCACCGAGCCCGAAGCGTCCCCAGATGAACGGCTCCAAAAAATCCACGATGCCGTAGCTCAGCCCGAAATCGAGGGCGAACGGGGCCACGTGTCCGCAAAACTTCTGCGCGTCCGCGATCTTGTCCAGATCGGGCTCCCTGCAAAACGTGGACTCTTCGTAACGCACGATCATGCGCAGCCCGCCGACGACACCGGCGCGGAGTCCGAACTGCCCGCCGTGACCGAGCGAATCCTTGGAGGCGTCCTGCTCGTTCTTCTCGTCCGCGTCCGACTTGGCGGCCTCTTCACCGCCGTCTTGGTTCGTGTCCCCCTCTTTTTGCACGCGCTCTTCGGAGTCCCCCGCGTCTTCCGCCGACTCTTCGCTCGTCCCCGATTCGGCGGCCGAGGCGAGCCGCGACTGTCCGGAAACCAGCGCTGCGCTCAGCAAGGTGAGCGACGAAACGGCGAGGCAGCGAAAAGCGCTCTGGGCCACGCGCGGCACGATAACCC
>DASXWF010000298.1:0-3104 GCA_036503835.1 Polyangiaceae bacterium
CGCATGGCGTCGCCGATCAGGCGCTCGTAGGCGCCCATCTCGTCGCCCGTCTGATTGCGGACCATGAGCTCGACGCCCTCGCCCGCCATCACGTCGCCGGCACGTTTGGCGCGCGCGCCGATCGCGATCGCGACCTCCGGCCCGAGCCGGAAACGCACGTAGTTGGTGAGCGACGGCACGGGCTCGGGAAAGACCATGTGCGGCGGGCGATGCAGGTCCACCAGCACTTCGGTCGCCGTGACGGGCAAATGCTTGCCGGTGCGGATGTAGAACGGCACGCCGGACCAGCGCCAGGAGTCGACGTGCAGGCGCAGCGCCGCGAAAGTTTCCACCGCGGAGTCGCGCGCGACGCCCTGCTCGTCGCGGTAGCCACGGAACTGGCCGCGCACGAGCTGCTCGGGTGACAGGGGGCGGATCGCCTTGAAAATCTTGTTCTTCTCGTCGCGCAGCGCCTCGCGATCACCGGCGGGCGGCGGCTCCATCGCGAGGAAGGCAACGACCTCGAGCAGATGGTTCTGGACGACGTCGCGGATCGCGCCGGTCTCTTCGTAGAAGCGGCCACGACCGGAGACGCCGAAGCTTTCCGCCATCGTAATCTGGACGCTGTTCACGAAGCTGCGGTTCCAGATCGGCTCGAGGAAGGAGTTGGCGAAACGGAAATAGAGCAGGTTCTGGACCGGCTCCTTGCCGAGGAAGTGGTCGATGCGAAAAATGCTGCGCTCGGGGAAGACGCTCGTCAGCACCTGGTTCAGGTGCTTCGCGGAGGCGAGATCGCGTCCGAACGGTTTTTCGACGACGACGCGGGCGTTGTTGGAGCAGCCGGTCTTGCCGAGCAGCTCGATCACTTCGGGAAACACGCTGGGCGGGATGGAGAGGTAGTAGAGCGGCAGGCGAGCCTTCCCGAGCGCCTCCCGCAGCTTGCGAAAGAGCTCCTCGGTCCGGTAGTCGCCGTCGACGTACGAGAGGTTCTTCGCGAGGATGTCGAAGGCTCGCTCGTCGACGCCGCCGCCGTACTCCTGGATGCTTTCCTTGGCCCGCTCGCGCAGCTTCTCGAGGCTCGAGCCGCCGCGCGAGACGCCGATGATGGGAAAACCCGGGTTTCCGCGCTTGATCATCCAGTGAAGCGCCGGAAAGATCTTCTTGTAGGCAAGATCGCCCGTGGCCCCGAACAGTACGAACGCATCCGAATGGTCGTTCATGCTCGCCTGCGTGAAGACCTAACACGAACGCCGCTCGGCCGGCAGCTCCTCCACGGAGCCCGCGTGACCCTACCCGCGTGACCCTACCCGCGGCGCCACTAGCCGCGCACGTAGCGAACGACGCGAAACACCAGCTCGCACAGCAGCAAAAGCGCCAGGAGCAGCCCTGCCTCGGCCGAAACGTCCACCATCCGGCTCGTCGCCGTCCCGGCCGTTCCTGCTCCCGCCTCTGCGGGCACGACGGGCTCGCTCGTGATCTCCTCGGGCTCGAGCGTCACGTTCCGCAGCTCCTCCCCCCGCTCGCCGTTCACACGGTAGAGGCCGCGCAAGGTGGGCGTGGCGATGCGTCCCTCGTTCACGGAGTCGCGGAGCTCGAGCGGGCCCTCCGGGCCGAGGATGGTCGGGCGCGCGGTTCCGAAGCTCCAGACGCTCCCCGGCGCGCTCCGCCCGAGTCCGCGTCCGAGCTTCGCCGTTTGCAGGAAATGGTCGAGCAGCGCGACGAAGCCGGGCCGCAAGGCGAAGTCGCTCTCGCGCACGGAGCTCGGCAGCGTGAGCGTGACCACGCGACCGCGTCCGAGCGTGCGCTCGACCATGAACGGAGCCCCGTCGCTCCACGCAGCCAGCACCCGGGCCCCCGGAACGCGCCCCGCGTCGAGCAGCGCGCGGCCCTCTGGCGCGAGCTCGGCGAGACCGCCCGCCTCCGGTCCGAGCCAGCCGAAGCTTTCGGCCTTGGCTCCGCGCGCCTTCGTGCCGGTCTCCCAGCGCACCTGCCCGGCCGCGAACGGCTCGAGCGGCGAGCCGAGCTTCGCGGTTTCGGCGCGGGGTCCGAGCAACGCGACCGCGATTCCTCCGCGCTCGACCCAACCGCTCAACGCCGAACGCGCTTCCGGCGTGAGCCCCGCCGGGTCGTCGAGCAGGACGAGCGCATAGGGATCGAGCTCGCTGCCCTGGTCCGGCAGCACGCCGAGCGGCCGCAGCTTGATTTCGCCTTCGAGCGCGTGCAGCGCCTGCTCCACGAGCGTCGGGCCACCGGTCACGCTGCTGCTGCGCTCGACGTCGGCGAGCACGGCAACGCCGAGCGCCGTCGCGGCGGGAGCGACGGCCGCGCGATCGTCGTGCGCGAGCGCGTCCTCGCCGGTGAGGCGCACGGCGAGCAGGCGATCGGAGGCGGGCACGGCGAGCGAAATCGTCTGGGTGCCGGCGCGCGACTCGAGCGCTGCCTGCGCGAGCGGCGTCGCCTTGCGTCCGGCGGCGGCGCCGGGCGTGCGCGCCGGCGACAGCCCCGCGTCGTCGAGGCCCACCGCTTCGAGCGAGCGCCCGCGCGCCGCGCCGGCGTGGCTGCAGGCGACGGTCGCGACGACGCGGTCGCTCTGACGTTCGGCCGAAGTGACGGCGCAGTCCGGAGCCGCTTTGGCGAGCTCCGGTAGCGGCGCCCAGAGCGCGGGGCCGCCGCTCGGGAGCGCCGGCGCCGCGAAGTCGCTGAGCACGACGATGCGGCGCTCGCGACGCTCGGCGTCGGCGAGCGCCGACTGCGCGAGGGCGACCGCCCCGCCGAGGTCGGTGCCGCGATCGCTCGGCTGGAGCTCGCGCACGCTGCGGCGCGCGAGCCCCACGTCCGTGGTCGGCCCGAGCACGAGCCGCGCCGGGCGCCCCGCGAGCACGATCGCGACCGAGTCGCCTTCGCGCACCGAGTCGAGCAGCTGCTCGGCGGCGCCGAGCGCGCGCTCGAAGCGAGTCTTGCCGCCCTCGAGCGCGGCGCGCATGCTGAGCGAATCGTCGACCACCACCGCGACGGCCAAGGACCCGCCCGCGCCGCGCGCGAGCGACAGCCGCGAGCAGCGCACGAGCGGCGCGGCGCCGAGCACCGCCAGGAACAGCACCGCGAGAGCCCGCAGCGAAAGCAGC
>DASXWF010000299.1:0-3980 GCA_036503835.1 Polyangiaceae bacterium
GGGGCCTCGAGAGCGACCGGAATTTCTTGTCGCCCCACATAGCCGTGGAGACCTTGCGGAACTTGATATCGACCTTTTCGGCGGCCATCAGGCGTGGCTCCTGGTCAGGGCTTTGCTGCGCGCGGCACGAGCTCGTCGACGGGCGGCTGCCTGTTCGGCGTTCGCGTTGTAGTGGACAGCCTTCATCGTCGAGTAGCCGTAGGGCCTGGCGGGCCGTGGCACTGGCGGATTGCCGGAGGAGTGGTTAGGGGTGTCGCACCGCACGCAGAGGTTGCGGGAATGCAGGGTGACTTCGTTACACGTGGAACAATGGAGATTCGAGAGGCCGCGAACGCTGGTCATCGGCCTGCTCCGACGGTGCCGCGGAGGTGCTTTTGCCAGCGCCGTCCTATGTCACCTAGCAAGGTTGCAAAAAAACCGGGACGTGCCCGGCCTGGTGTGAAGGGTGACGGGCGTCTCATTCCCTGCCCTTTCCTGCCGGGTCCACCGTGTCCCGGGTGATTCCTGCCTTGGCGAGCTCCTCGGCCAGCACAATGGCGTCATGCCTACGCTTCGCCAGATATGCAGCCATCACCTGCTCGGTCAGCTCGCCGATGCCGACACCGTCGTGCCCGGCAAACACCTTGAGCGAGGCATGGTCGATGCCGTCGAGGTAGTACTTAACGTCGGAACGTGGCGCGGCCATGCCGTCCTCCTGGTTAGTTAGGCGGCGCTGTGGCTTGTTCGAAGAATGCGTCCGTACTGGTCGTAGAGGTCGTCAACGACGGGGACCACCCCGCCCGACAGCTCGGCGAGCTTGCGCGCCGCAGCGAGCGGCACGACGTCCTTCCACTGGTAGACCGCCGAGACGGTGCGGCTGGGGCCAAGCGCGCGCGCGATGCCGGCGCGGCCTCCGAAATGCGTTTCAGCGGTCTTGGTGAGCATGGGCCCGGACGATACAGCATGCTGGAATCGCACTTCAAGGATGCTGTATGCACTCCTGACTATGCTGTACCCCCCATGGAGACCATGGGCCAGCGAATCAAGCGGATGCGTGACCAGCGCGGCTGGACACAAGGCCAGCTAGCGGACCTGGTCGGCGTTACGGTCTCAGCCGTCTCGCAGTGGGAACTCGACCAGACCGAAAACGTGAAGCTGCTGCCCTTCCTGCGGCTCGCAAAGCTCTTCGAAACCGACCCCCACTACCTCGTGTTCGGCCCGAGCCGCGGAGCCTCCGAGCTCTCCAAGCCCGTCCCGAGTTCGCGGAAGCGGCCAAAGGGTTGAATTCGACATAAACGACGTTCTCGATCCTGAACGTCCTCGTTCTTCGTCGGCGCATTATTGCTTTCCTTGTTGCCTGACGACCCCCGCACCAATCTGATGCGATAGACCCCCACCGGGCAAGCGGTGGGAAATACCTAGAACCGCGTCACGCTCCATAATTCCAGCTTGCTTGAATCTTTCTACAGCATGCTGTAATTTCGGCTCCACACTGATTTTGGAGCCAGAGATGACTGACAGCATCACCGCCTCCGCCGCGAACCGCGGCTATGACCCTTACGACTCCTCGAGCACGCGCAATCAGCGCCTGGACGCGGTCGACTTCACCGACCTTCGCCACGCCAGCCACGTCGAGCAGGCCCGCCTGGTGCTCATCCGCGCCCGGCGCGCGATGGGCCACGACCTCTGCGGCCACTCGGTCACCGATCTCCTCGCCGACAACTTCCCCTGGAAGCTCGAGGAGTGCGCATCGATCGCGCGGGAGATCGCATGAGCCGCACGGATGACCGCTACCACTGCCGCGCCTGCTACTGGACCGGCCCCGCGGACATGGACCGCGACGAAAACCTCACCTGCGCGATGTGCGACTCCCCGGACGTGATCACGGAGAGCGCGCGGATCGACGAGCTGCGCGCCGAGCGCATCGCCGAGAACTTGGCCGAGGACGCGCGCGTCGCGCAGTTCGACCGGGCTGCTTTCTGGGATCGGATCGCCGGCAAGTTCGTCGCCGAGCCGACCTACACCGAGGGGTGCCTCCTGCGGCGCCAGGCGGGCGGGCAATGAGCCGCGCGAACGAACCGGCGTATCCGGCAGAACTCGACTCGTTCAACAAGGGGCTGTCTGGCCTAACTGTGCGCGAAGCGTTCGCGATGGCGGCGATGCAGGGGCTGCTCGCTGCCGAATCCGAGGCGGATGGCTTTTACCAGCCAGACAAACTCGCACACGCCGCTGTAGTCAGAGCCGACGCCCTTCTCGCCGAGCTGGCGAAGCCGGTGCAGTCATGAGCGTGGTCACTTGCTCGAAATGCAGCGCCTACGTCGATTCCGACTATGACTGCGACTGCTTCATCGGCGACATCGTGGCTTGTGAGCACTGTAGAGAGCGTATGGAACAGGCTGGTGAATTGGACGTTGAAACCAACACGCTCGTCACTGCGAAGAAGAAAGCGAAGGTCTCCAACTACGACGGCAATGGATCTGATGCTGACGATCAGCCGTGCCCGGAGTGCAAATGAACACGACAGACAAGACGAAGGGGCAGGAGACGTTGCGTGAGCGATTCGAGTCTCGCTACATCCCGGTTACCGAAACCGGATGCTGGCTGTGGACTGGCTCTGTGTCGCTGAGCTACCAAGGCAAGAAGCGCCGCGAAGAGATGCGCCCACAGATCACGGCCAATGGCAAAACCCGCATTGCATACCGCGTTGGCTACGAGTTGCTGGTAGGCCCGATCCCAGCCGGAAAGATGCTTTGCCATCGCTGCAACGTGTCGATCTGCGTCAACCCGAACCATGTCTATCCAGGCACCGCGCAAGACAACGTAGACGACTGCAAGCGCGCGGGTCGGCTAGCGCCCCACAACGTCCACAAAACCCACTGCCGCAACGGGCACGAGTACACCGAGCAGAACACGTTGCCGTATGGGAATCGACGCCTGTGCCGGATCTGCGCGAAGCAGAACGACGAGGCATACCGAATTCGCAACAGGGAGCGCACTGGATTCACGAAAGGAATCTCCCGCGCCGCCCTCACCCGTGGTGCGCCATGAGCCGCGCGAATGAACCGGCATATCCGGTGCCAACCGAAACCGTGCTCGCTGCAGCCATCGTGAACCCGAGCGGCCTAACCATCCGCGAGGCGTTCGCAATGGCGGCGATGCAGGGGTTTCTGAGCACCTATCACAGCAGTAACTGCGTCCTTTTCTCAGAAGTTGCGGAGCAGTCAGTGCGGCAAGCCGACGCCCTTCTCGCCGCCCTCTCCAAGGTGCAGCCATGAGCGGGAGTGAGACGGACAAGGTGAAGCTACTGCCGTGCCCGTTTTGTGACGGCTCGCTCGCGCGCATCTGGTCGCCACCTTACGGCGGATACAGCGTCATCTGCGGCCATGCATGCGGAGCCGAAGGCCCGATCATGGAAAGCGATGGGCGCGCAGCCGAAGCCTGGAACCGGCGCGCCCTATCTGCCGCACAGGGGGAGATAACCCGGTACCGGGAGGCAATGGAAAAGCGCCTGGTCGCTGGCCACAACGACACCTGCGAATTGATGTTGATCAAGGGGGACCCCATGGCGACTTGCACTTGCGGGCACAACGCAATTGGCGCCGCCCTCTCCCCTCCCTCGCAGCAGGAGATTCAGCGATGAGTCCCTGTCCAAGCCCCTACCCCGGTGCCTTCTTCGTCATCTGCGCGACGCTCGTGGTCGTGACGCTGGTGGCGGTGGCGGTGCAGGAGATTGCCAGGCACCGAGCGCGCCGCGACGCGAAGACGGACGAGCTGCTGCGCCGAGGTATGCGCGAGGCGTGGCGGCGCGGGCTTCTCAAGGACGGTGACCAATGACCCCGCGAAAGATCCTCGACCAGGTGATCACCAACTGGCCGGGCGAGACCTGGCTGCGCGAGCACATCGAGATGGAGACCGAAGATGGTGAGACGACTGCTCGCGTGTATCAGAGCTCGGCGCTTGAGACGGCTGCGGATCCTGCGCGCGTTGCGAGCGCTCGGCGG
>DASXWF010000300.1:0-1881 GCA_036503835.1 Polyangiaceae bacterium
CGCCGCGAGCACGATGGCGTTGCTCTTCACGTGCTTGCACACGTTCCAGGAGAAGGACAGGCACGAGAGCTCGGCTGCCGTCGGGTGACGCCGCGTGACCACGCGGCCTTGCTCGACCTCGCCGGCGCCGGTCGCGTCGCGATCCTGCACGACGAAGCCTCCGCCCACGCGCTTGAATTGCCGCGCCGGGTGCGAGGGGCCGAGCCACTCGCCCGTCGCGATCAGGCGCAGCGCGGCCTTGGAACGCAGCCGGTCCAAGGCCCCCGGCGAGAACCCGGGAGCGATGATGCACTCGAGGAAGGTCTCGGCCAGGATCTCGGCCGTGACGTCGTCGATCTCGCGGTTCAGCGCGACGATGCCGCCGAACGCGCTCATCGCGTCGGCCTCGCGGGCCGCGCGGTAGGCGTCGGCCAGCATCGGCGCCGTCGCCACGCCGCACGGGTTCGTGTGTTTGACGACGACGGCAGCCGGGTTTTCGAACTCGCGGACCGCGTCGAGCGCCGCGTCGACGTCGACGAGGTTATTGAAGCTGAGCTCCTTGGCGCCGCTGCCGAGACTCTCGGAACAGCCGAGCGACCCGGACGGCGCGTTGCGCTCGCGATAGAACGCGCCGCTCTGGTGCGGATTCTCGCCGTAGCGGAGCGAGTAGGCCTTCTCCAGCATGACCCCGAGGAAGCGCGGGTAGCTGTCGTTTTCGGTGCGCCCGCTGAGCCAGCCCGCGATGGCCGAGTCGTACGCGGCGGTGTGCGCGAAGGCCTTGGCGGCGAGGCGTTCGCGCGTGGCGCGCCCCACGTCGCCTTCCTGGGCGAGCTCCTCGAGCACCAGCCGGTAGTCCGCCGGATCGCAGACGACGGTCACGCGGTCGTGATTCTTGGCTGCCGAGCGGATCATGCTCGGTCCCCCGATGTCGATGTTCTCGATCAGCGCCTCGAAGCTCGTGCCGGGCCTCGCCAGGGTTTGTTCGAAGGGGTAGAGGTTCACGACCACCAGGTCGATGAGTCGGCCGCCGAGGCGGTCGAGCTCGGAGTCGTCCAGCCCCGCACGCGCGAGAATTCCGCCGTGGACGCGCGGATGCAGGGTCTTGACCCGGCCGCTCATCACTTCCGGTGAGCCGGTGTAGGACTCGACGCTCTCCACGGGGATGCCGCCGGCGATGAGCGTGCTGTAGGTGCCGCCGGTCGAGATCAGCGTGACGCCGCGTGCCGCGAGGGCCTTGGCAAAGGCCATGAGCCCGGTTTTGTCGGAGACGGAAAGGATGGCGGAGCGGATCGGCATTGGGGGGGGCGGAGCCTATCTCAGCCGGGGTCGACCAATCCAGACGGGTGGTGCTCGAGCCGGATTCGGCGGGGGCGTCGAGCGCCGCGGCGCGTCGCGTCAGCCCTAGCGGCGCAGCGTGGCTGGGTGATAGGTTTCCCGGCCATGCGAGGGCATGCCGTCGCCGGACTCGTTGCGTTGCTCGCGCTCGTGGTCAGCGCCGGGAGCTGCACCGGCAAGGATCCCGATCAACCGGTCGTGCCCGCGCGCCCGGGCGGGTACCAGCCGCCCGGCGGCGGCGCCACGATTTCGGAGGACGAGGCGTGCGGGCGTCTCACCGGCGCGGAGGAGCAACGGCGCCGACAGCTGACGTGCCCCGCGCTCGAGCACCCGCCCTGTCCGCACTACGTGCGCCCGGCTGGAACCGGGTGTTGGACGTACGACGAAAAGAGCGTCGAGGCGTGCGAGCGCTTCGTCGGCGACTACACCTCTTGCAGCGACTTCGACGATCGGCCGTGCGTCCTCACGGCGATCGCCGCACCCGACCTGATGTGTCCGATGCAGGGTGAGGGCGGTGAAGGAGGCGGCGCGACGGGTGCGACGGGTGGAGCGGCCGGTCAGGGCGGG
>DASXWF010000301.1:0-1595 GCA_036503835.1 Polyangiaceae bacterium
AGAACTGCGCACGCCGAGCTGACGAGAGCGAGCGGGCGAATCCTCAATGCCGGCTCTCCCTGCGCCGCGTCCGCGAACGACGAAGCCCGTAGGCCGCGAGCGCCGCGCCGATCGCGAGCAAGCCGCCGAAGCGACCGCCGGATCCCGCAACGCGGCAGCCGCAGCCGCCGTCGTCCTCCGGTTCACCACCGCCGGTGCCGGCTGCGCTCGTCGTACCGGCCGTCGACGACGTACCGGCCGTTGACGACGTGCCGCCCTTCCCGCTCGTCGGTGTCGTACCGGCTGCGCCGCCGCCCGTGCCCGAGCCGGACGTACCAGTACCGCTCTGCCCGCCGGTCATCGCAGTGCCGCCCGTCTGTTGACCGGCGCCGCCGTTCATCGCACCGCCGCCCGCGGTGGCCGAACCGCCTTGGCCCGTACCGCCCGGTGACGTACCCGCGGCCGAGCCGCCGGCGCCGTCGCCCGCGCCGTTTCCGGCACTCGAGCCGCCCGTACCGCCCGTAGTGCCTCCGCCGCCGCCCATGCCGCCGGCACCGCCCACGCCGCCCGAGCCGCCCTCGCACATCGTGGGGTCGAGGCCCTTCGGCGTGATCTTGCTGACGACGCCGCCGCTCACCTCGACGACGTAGAGCGCGCCCTTCGCGCCCATGCGGAACGAGCCGACACCTGATCCCTGCCCGATTTGCGTGGACGTGGTCCCCATCAAGCCGTCGCGGTTGGCGTTCACCTCGAGCGTCCAGATCCGGCCGCTCGAGTTGTCACCGAAGAAGTAGCGCGAGGTCCAGGGAGCCTCCCAGCCGCAGCCACTCGGGATCAGCCCTCCGATGACGCACGCGTTCCCGCTCTGCCGGGTCCCGTAGTCGTGGACGGGTCCCACGCACTCGCGCCCCGGGGTAACGCCCATGCACGCGTTCGCGGGCTGCCACGACTGCTGCGACGTCGTGTAGTTCGTCGTTCCCTCCCGGAAAGGCCAGCCGAAGTGCTGGCCCGCGAGCGCCGTTTCGCTGTCCACCGGCGCACCGATGGAGACCTCTTCGCGCGTGCTTTCGCCGACGTCGCCGATCCACATCCGCTTCGTCTGCGGGTCGATCCAGAAGCGATACGGATTGCGAAAGCCCCACGCGAAGATTCGCTTGTCCGGAGCCTGCATCGTGAGGTCCCCGCTCGCGGAGGCGCACCCGGTCACCATCGCTTCATTGGAGAGCGGGTTGTCGGCCGGAGCCATCCCGTTGAGATCGACGCGGAGGATCTTGCCGTTCGCGGAGTTCAGGCAGGTGCCGAGCTTGTTCGTCGGCGGCGTAGCGTTGGCCCCGGTGTCACCGACGCTCACGTAGAGATGGTTGTCGTGAATGACGAGTCCGCCGCCGTTGTGATTTCCGAACGTAGACGCCCCCAAGCCCATCGAAATGATCGCATCTCGACTGGACGCGAGCATGCCGTCGGTACCGAGCGGGATCTTGTAGACCTTTTGCTTGTTGGGAAGGTCCGAGCCGACGGAGCCGAAAAAGTACAGGGTGTTGTTCGTCGCAAAGTTCGGATCGGCCACGACGCCGAGGAGCCCCTGCTCCCCGAAACTCGGATTCACGGTGATGTGT
>DASXWF010000302.1:0-5798 GCA_036503835.1 Polyangiaceae bacterium
GCGCGTTGCGGGTCGAGCGGGCCAGCACCACGTCGCGAAAGCCGGGAGCGAAGCGCTCGATCTCGGACTCCACGGCGTGGGCCGCGTCGAGCGAGCTGCTCGAGGGCACGTGACAGTAGGCCCAGGCCGTGTGTCGTCCCGATGGGGCGCGGCTCGGGTCGAATAGGCTCGGCTGGACGAACAGCACGAACGGGTGCGCCGCGACGCTGCCGGCGTGGACGCTCGCTTCGGAGCGGGCGACGCTGCGGTAGTCGCCCGAGAGGTGGACGGTGGCGGCGCGCGCGCAATCGGGAACGCTCCACGGCACCGGTTCGCGGAGTGCCCAGTCGAGCTTGAATACGCCCGGGCCATAGCGAAATCGCCGAAGCCTCTGCGCTTCCCGGCGCGGCAGCTCCCGCCCGGCGAGCTCGAGCAGCTGCGCCGGGGTCACGTCGAGCAGGTACGCGCGGGCCGGCTCGAGCTCGCCGAGGCGCCTCACGGTGCGGTCGAGCACGATCTCTCCACCCAGCGCGCGGAACTGCGCGGCGAGCGCCCGCGCGATGGATCCCGAGCCACCGCGAGCGAGCGGCCAGCCGACGGCGTGTCCGGCCGCCGCGAGCACGAGCCCGAAGGAAGCGGTCGCCAGGCGCTCGAGCGGCTGCATGGCGTGCGCTGCGATGCCGGCGAGCAGGGCGCGCGCTTCGGGTGTGCGCAGCGAATCGCGAGCCAGGCCGCGCATCGAGCGCAGGCCGCGCAGGCCGAAACGCGCGAAGAGTACCGGATCGGCGGGCCGGCGCAGCGGTCCGAGGAGCATCTTCGCGAGATCGTCGAAGCGCTCGACGAGCGGCTCGAGCAGCCGCCGGTACGGCTCGCGGTCGCGTCCGAGCCTGTCGGCGGTCGCCTCGAGCGAGCGCTCGAGCATCACGACCGAGCGCGTGCCGAGTACGTGCGCGAGCGGCGCCGGCGACTCCAGCGGCGCAAGGCCGTGGCGCTCGAGCCCGAGCCTCCGAAAGAACGGCGACGCGAAGGCGAGCGGATGCACGGTCGAGCAGACGTCGTGCGAAAAACCGGGCAGCGTGAGCGGCGACGTGCGCATGCCGCCGCCGAGCTCGCGGGCGCCTTCGACGATCAGCGTGGACAGCCCGGACGCGGCGCAGGCGATGCCGGCCGCGAGCCCGTTCGGGCCGGAGCCCACCACGATCACGTCGTAGCGGCGCGGCACGGTCTCACCGGGCGGGCGGAGGGGCCGGACGCGTCATGATGCGCACGAAGCGCTGCAGGATCCAGCCGAAGAGCTGCAACGAGCTGCCCTTCGGCGCCCGCGTGCCGTGGACGGCCGGCAGCGTGCTCGGCGCCGGCTCCAGAGAGCCTTTGGTGATCGGGGCCGGATTTGCCCGGAAGTGCCACGTGCTGAGGACGTGGAGGAGGATGCGCTCGACGGGGCGGGGGAAGAGCGCGTGCAGCGCGAGGCCGAGCACGGCGATGCGAGGCACGTGCCGCTCGCGCCGGGGCCGCTCCGCGAGATCGACGAGCGCGCGGGCCACGTCGTTGGTTTCCTGCACGGGCGGCAGCGGCCTGACCTCGAGCCCCACGCGGTTCGCGCCGGTCTCGAAGTGCTGGGTGCCGACGGCGTAGGGCAAGAGGGTGCAGACGTGCACGTCGGGCAGATCCGCGAATTCCGCGCGCAGCGCCTCGGTCAACCCGCGCAGGCCGAACTTGCTGATCACGTACGAGGGCACGAAGGGTTGCCCCACCTTGCTCAGAATGGAGCCGACGTTGAGCAAAACGCCCTGCTGTTGCCGCCGCAGGAGCGGCGCGAAAGCGTGGGCGCAGCGCATGGCGCCGATCAGGTTCGTTTCGAGCACCCGGCGGTGCTCTTCGAGCGGAGCCTTCTCGAACAAGGTGAACAACGTCACTCCCGCGTTGTTGACCCAGACGTCGACCGTACCGTCGATCGCCAGGCTGCGTTCGATCAGGTGAGCCACGTCTTCGTCACGCGTCACGTCGGTGGGCACGGCGAGCGCTTCGGCGCCGAGCTCGCGGCAGCGGGCCGCGGTCACCTCGAGCGCCTCCGCGCGGCGAGCGGCGAGCACCAGCCGCGCGCCGCGCCGCGCGAATTCGAAGGCGGCGGCGCGCCCGATGCCGCTCGACGCGCCCGTGACGACCACGACCTTCCCGCGAAGTTTGCGACGCGCCGTCATGCTTGGTTCCTAGCTCCCGGAATCGCGATCGCCAGCGCCCCTTCCGCCGATCGGAGCGTGAAGGATCAGAGGCCGACTGCCTCAGGGGCGTGATGCCGCGCGGCGCGACGGATCGATCAGGCGTGAGGCTCTGCCTCGAGCAGATCGCACAAACCGCCGAGCGGCAGCGCGACCCAGCCGGGCCGCGTGTCGAGCTCGTAACCGATCTCGGAGAGCGCCTTTTCGATCAGGTGCACGTCGAGCATGCGCTCGATCTCGGCGGTGCTCGACGGCAAGAGCAGCGAATCTTCGAGCGCCTTGAGGTAGCTGGACAGAAATGCCGCGGCAGACCAGGCGTAGTGAAAGCGCGCGATCGGCTCGAGCTTCCCGCGGTCCTCGGCGCGCACGCGCGAGCCCGCGAGCTCCCCGGTGAGCACGCCGTGGGCCGCGTAGTGGAACGAGCGCAGCATCCCCGCGATGTCCGCGAGCGGCGAGCGCAGGCGCCGGCGCTCGCCGCGGGTCCGCGCGGGCTCGCCCTCGAAGTCGATGATCGAGAAGTCTCGGCCGCTGTACAGCACCTGTCCCAGGTGAAAGTCCCCGTGGACGCGGATCAGCCGGCCGCCGATGCCCGCGGAGAGCAAGCGGTCCACGCGCGCGCGCAGCACGGTCCGGTGCTCGAACACGCGCGCCTTCAGCGACAGGGCGGGCTCGGTGAGCTCGGCCTTGCGCAGCTTGTCGAACGTGCGAGCGAGCAGGTTTCGGAGCGCCTGGTAGGCGGAGCGGCGCGCGAGCTCGTCGAAAACGCGAGGAGCGAACAGCGGATGGCGCGGGTCGTGCGCGAGCGCGCGGTGGAGCTCCGCGGTGCGCTGTCCGAGCAGGCGCGCGAGCGGCAGGTAATCGGCGAGCAGGCGTTCCACGCGCTCGGGAAACGGCAGCGCGGCGGCCCGCACCAGGCTCGGCGCCGGGTGCTCGAGCGGACCCTCGGGCGGCGTCGCCAGGACGCGTTCGTAGAAGGACTGCACGGCATCGACGCTGAGCTGCCAGGCGTCGCCTTCGTTGTCGAGGTAGCTCTCCGAAAGAAAGAGCGCGGCCGGCTCGCCCCGCCCGAGGTCCACGTCGATGCGCCCGAGCACGCGCGCGACGTTCGCCTTCACGGGGGAGCGCGCGAGGTGCTCGAGCACCTCGACCTCGAGGTTTGGCCCGGGCTCGAGCTTGCGCAACAGCTTGCCGACGAAGCGCTGGCCGAGCGAATACGACGTGTTGCTCTGCTCGCCGGAGATCACCCGCGCCGAGGGTACCGGTTCGTCGGGATCCAGGCCCGGCGCGCGCAGGCCGGTGAGCTCGAAATCCTCCCCGCGCGCGCGCCGCTCGCCGAGCACGAAGGCGTGCAGGGCCTGCGCCGTGCGGCCGAGCTCGGAAGCGTCGACCACCCAGGCCTCGACCGCCGCGGCGTCGGCCGGACGCAGGCCCATCACCGCCGACGCCGGCGGCAGCTCCGTGCGCTCGAGCGTGAGCATGAGCGCGTAGATCTCCGGCTCGCCTTCGTCGTAGCCGACCTCCGTGAACACCAGGCGCACGTCCGCCGCCGGTTCCGGCAACGCGATGGTGTCGAGCACGCGGGTGCGCGTCACCTGACGCGTCTTGCTGCGGAACCAGCGCCGCCGCGGCACGTAGCGCGCGAGCGAAAGCGCGAGCGGCACGCTCTGCCACACCCATTCGGGCGACAGCGTCGCGACGGGAGTCGTCAATGCCGGCTCGGGGGCTGCAGCTGCCGTCAAGCGCTCGGGCGTGCGCGTGAGCGAGAACCAGAACACGCCGTGGGCGCCGAGCGTCAGGCGGTACGGCGTCTCGCCGATGGCCGGAAAGCTCACGGTTCCAAAGAGCTCGAGCGGGCAAACCCCGCGAAATTCGGAGAGCTCGAGCTCGACCCACTGCGGGGTCCGTGAGAGGTTCACGACCACGAGCAGCGTCTCGGCGCCGTGACGCCGGAGGAAGGACAAAACCTTGCGATTCTCCGGCGCGAGCAGGGTCAGGCTGCCGCGCGCGAACGCCGGGTGCCGCTTGCGGAGCCCCAACATGCGCTTCATCCACCAGAGCAGCGAGCTCGGATTCGCCTCCTGCACCTCGACGTTCACGGTCTCGAAGCGGTACTCCGGGTCGAGGATCGTGGGCAGGACGAGCTTTTGCGGGTTGGCGTTGGAGAAGCCGCCGTTGCGGTCGGGGCTCCACTGCATCGGGGTGCGCACGCCGTTGCGATCGCGAAGGTACGCGTTGTCCCCCATTCCGATCTCGTCGCCGTAGTAGAGCACCGGCGTGCCGGGGATCGACAGCAGCAGCGCGTTCAAGAGCTCGATGCGACGGCGATCGTTGTCGAGCAGCGGCGCGAGTCGCCTGCGAATCCCCAGGTTGATGCGCGTCTGCTGGTCGGTCGCGTAGCGCTGGACCATGTAGTCGCGCTCTTCGTCGGTGACCATCTCGAGCGTCAGCTCGTCGTGATTGCGGAGAAAGACCGCCCACTGGCACACCTCGGGGATGGACGGCGTCTGTTCCAGGATGTCGGCGATCGGGTAGCTGTCCTCCATGCGCAGCCCGAGGAACAGCCGCGGCATCAGCGGGAAGTGGAACGCCATGTGGCACTCGTCGCCCGCGCCGAAGTACGCGGCGGCGTCCTCGGGCCACTGATTGGCCTCGGCGAGCAGCATGCGTCCCGGAAACTTTTGGTCGATGTGCGCGCGCAGCCGCTTCAGGAACGCGTGCGTCTCCGGCAGGTTTTCGGAGGTCGTGCCCTCGCGCTCGTAGAGGTACGGCACGGCGTCGAGGCGCATGCCGTCGACGCCCATGCCGAACCAGTGGTCGACCACCGAGAGCATGGCGCGCTCGACGTCCGGGCTCTCGAAATTCAAATCCGGCTGATGCGAGAAGAAGCGGTGCCAGTAATAGGCGCGCGCGACCGGGTCCCAGGTCCAGTTCGAGGTCTCGAAGTCCTGGAAGATGATGCGGGTCTGCGACCAGCGCTCCGGATCGTCGCTCCAGACGTAGTAATCCCGGTGGGGGCTGCCGGCGGGCGCGCGCCGCGCGCGCTGGAACCAGGGGTGCGCGTCGGAAGTGTGGTTCAAGACCAGCTCGGTGATGACTCGCAGGTCGCGCGCGTGCGCCTCGTCGAGCAGGCGCCGGAAATCGTCGAGATCGCCGACGGAACGATCGATCGAGAAGTAGTCGGCGATGTCGTAGCCGTCGTCCTTGAACGGCGAGGGGTAGAGCGGCAAGAGCCAGATGGCGGTGACGCCGAGATCCTTCAGGTAGTCGAGCTTCGCCGTCAGGCCCGACAGGTCGCCGATGCCGTCGCCGTTCGAGTCGTAGAACGAGCGCACGCGGAGCTCGTAGACGATGGCGTCTTTGTACCAGTCACGTTCGCTCACGGGATCACCTCGCCGAGTCGGCTTCCCGTACGAGCGTACTCGCCAATACGGCGGCCGTCTTCGCCGCGAGCTCGGCCGGCAGGGCCGAAGGCCCCGAGGCGAGCAGCACCTCGGGGCGCTCGAACCCGAGCTCGAGCGGAAGCGAGGCGAGCTCGCACGCGTTCTCTCCGCAATTCACGATGACGAGCCGGGCCGCGTTTCCGTACCGCAATTCGACGGT
>DASXWF010000303.1:0-1890 GCA_036503835.1 Polyangiaceae bacterium
ACGCGCGATTCCGGCGCATCGCCGAGCAGCTCGTGCGGGAGACAAGCACCGGCGCCGCACCGTGGACGGTGATCGAAGCGCAGGACGATCGCTACCGAAACCTGACGGCCGCGCGTCACGTGCTCGCCGAGCTCGAGCGGCGCCTCTCCGCCCCGGTGTCGAGCCGTGCCGCTGAAGTCCCTGTCCCCGTTCCCGATCCGGCGACGATCCTCGACACGCTCGACTTTTCCAAGCGCGTGCCCGACGCCGAGTACGAGGCGAAGATGCCGAAGCTGCAGGCGGAGATCGGCCGTCTGGCCCAGAAGCTCGAACGCCGGAAGAAGAGTGCGCTCTTCGTGTTCGAGGGTCCCGACGCGGCCGGCAAGGGTGGGGCGATCCGGCGCGTGATCCGGGCGCTCGACGCGGCTCAGTATCGCGTGATTTCCGTGGCGGCTCCCAGCGAGGAGGAGCGCGCGCACCACTACCTCTGGCGGTTCTGGCGCCATCTACCGCGCCTGGGACACATCACGATCTACGATCGCAGCTGGTACGGCCGCGTGCTCGTGGAACGCGTCGAGGGTTTCGCCACGCGCGAGGAATGGTCGCGCGCCTACAAGGAAATCAACGATTTCGAATGCGAGCTCAGCGAGTTCGGTATCGTGCTCGTGAAGTTCTGGCTCCACATCAGCTCCGAAGAGCAGCTCAAGCGCTTCAAGGAGCGCGAGCGCGAGCCCTGGAAGCAGCACAAGATCAGCGCCGAGGACTATCGAAACCGCGCCAAGGCCAACAACTACGAGCTTGCGGCTTCCGAGATGATCGCGAAAAACAGCACCGAGTATGCGCCCTTCACGCTGATCCCCGCTGACGACAAACAGGGAGCGCGTCTGGCGGTGCTCGAGACGCTCTGCCGGCGCCTGCGCGAAGCGCTCTGACCGCGAGCTGCCGGGCGGGCAAGATTCACGCGAGCGTGAAATCGTCGCGCGGCTACTTGGCGCCGCGCCCGCCCTGCTGCTCCGGAACGCCCGTCTCGTCCGTCGCGCCGGCGGGTCGCTTGGGATTGTATTTCAGACCGTGTTCGTCCGCCGTCCAGCCGGGCGCGAGGTGATCCGTCGTCGCGGATTCCTCGAGGAGCTCGCCCGGCGCCTTGCCGTCGGCGCCGAGAACCTGGCCGTCCGAGGTGCGCGGCGGCTGGTGCGGATAGTCGCGCGCCGGCGAGCGGACCGGCCCTTCCTGGTTCGACGAGCAGGCCGAAGCCAGAAGGACGATCAAAAGAGCGCGTGATGCTTGCGCCACACCCTAGTTCTAGCGCCGTACCCCCTCCAGCGGTAGTGCCGGCGGGGTTCGGAGCAGGGCGTCAGTGCCCGGCGAACGTCCCGACGAAGCGCAAGCCGAGCTGCTGGGCGTCGTCGATGCCCACGCGAGCGTCGTCCGCCAGGTTGATGTGCAGGTACTGGTAGTCCACGGCGACGCCGAGCGCCCAGTAGCGGGAGACTTCCCACTCCTTGCCGACCTGGATCTGGAACGTCGGCCCGACCTTCGTGTACTCGGAGGTGGACGCGGTGACCGCGCCGCTGTCGAGGTAGTAGAAGGTCGTCGCGAGCGCGGCGCCCACGCCGATGCCGAGCGTGCCGTAGACGCGCATCGGCGCCGAGTAGTAGGTCGCGCCCACACGGAACGAGGAGGTCTGGAAGACGAGGTTCGTCTCGTGATCGACCGTGCCTTCCATCCAGAAGTCGGGATCGAAGCCGTTCACCCAGGTGAAGTCGCCGTGCAGGGCCAGGCCGTGAGCGACGAATGCGCCCATCGTGACGCCGAAGCCGCCCGCCGCGCTCTGCATGCCGGTGTTCGGATCGCCGCTGCCCCACAGGTAGCCGGGACCGACCGTGAATTTCACGAGCAGCGAGCCGCTCT
>DASXWF010000304.1:0-7922 GCA_036503835.1 Polyangiaceae bacterium
ATGCGCGTCGCGACAGGCTCGATCAGCGCGAGCGCCGTGCGCCGGAGCGCGCCGGCGTTGCGTTCACCCGCGCGATGCGCGCGCGCCGCCGCGCCGAGCGCGCGCGGTACGGCCAGCGCCCGCTCGCGCTCGGCGGCCGACAGGTACACGTTGCGCGACGACAGCGCGAGCCCGTCCGTGTCGCGCTGCGTCGGATACCCGACCACGTCCACCGGCAAGAGCAGGTCGCGCGCGAGACGCCGGACGACGGCGAGCTGCTGGTAGTCCTTGCGCCCGAAGACGGCGGTGCACGCGCCCGAAGCGGCGAACAACTTGGTCACGATCGTGGCGACACCCTCGAAATGGTCGGGCCGGAAGGGGCCGCACAGCCAGTCGGTGAGCCGCGCGACGCGCACCCGGGTGCGCTCGTCCTTCGGGTACAGCTCGCTCGCGGACGGGGTGAAAACGATCGACACGCCTGCTTCACGACAGAGCAGCAGATCGCGCTCCAGGGGTCGAGGATATTTCTCGAGATCCTCCCCCGGTCCGAACTGCGTGGGGTTCACGAAAATGCTGACGGCCACGACGTCGCAGAGGCGGCGCGCTTCTGCGACGAGCGCGAGGTGGCCCGCGTGGAGCGCACCCATCGTCGGGACGAAACCGAGCCGCAACCCGCCCGCGCGCACACGCTCGCAAGCCGCGCGAAACGCGGCGACGCTCGTCGCCTGTTCGAAGCCGGTCACGCTGGGACTGCTCACGATCCGTCGCTCGCGGGTCCGTAGCTCGGCGGAGCCCCCACGACGACGGGGCTCGCGCCGGTCGCTTCGGCCGCTCCCGCGCGCTCGCGCGGCACGCCGAACGAATGGGCCGCCGCCGGGAACGTACCCGAGCGAACTTCGTTCACGTACGAGCGCATCGCCTCCACGACGAGCTTGCCGCCCTCGGCGTAGCGCTTCACGAACTTCGGCTTGAGATCCGAAACCATGCCGAGCAAATCGTAGCCGACCAGGACTTGGCCGTCGCAATGTGGGCCGGCGCCGATACCGATCGTCGGCACGCCGACCGAATCGGTGACGCGCCGCGCGAGCTCGGCGGGGATCGCTTCGAGGACGATCGCGTAGACCCCCGCCTGCTCGAGCGCGCGGGCGTCCGCGACGATGCGCTGCGCCCCGGCGTCGTCGGTGCCCTGCACCTTGTAGCCGCCCATCGCGTGCACCGATTGCGGCAAGAGTCCCACGTGTCCCATCACGGGAATGCCCGCGCCGACGATCGCCCGCACGTGTTCGGCGTAGCGCTCGCCGCCCTCGAGCTTCACCGCTTCGTACCCGCCTTCCTTGAGCATGCGGCCTGCCGCTTCGAGCGCCGGAATCGGGCCCGTCTGGTAGCTCATGAACGGCAGGTCGCCGAGCACGTGCGCGCGCGACGCCCCGCGCGCCACCGCGCGCCCGTGGTAAATCATGTCGTCGAGCGTGACACCGAGCGTGGTGGCCTGACCCTGCACCACCATCCCGAGTGAATCTCCGACGAGCAGGACGTCCGCGCCGCCTTCCTCGAAGAGCCGACCAAACGTCGCGTCGTAGGCGGTGACGACCGCGATCTTCGGTCCCGTGCGCTTGCGTGCCCGGAGCGCGGGGACGGTGACCTTCTGCGCCGCAGTCATACCCGGAGAGTAGCACCGCGACACGAACGCCGAGCGCTCGCCCCTTTTCCGAGGCCCGAGCGGGCGGCGACCGGGTCCGTTGGACGGAGAACCCTTCGGGCCCTACACTCGAGCTGATATGTCCGAGCCTGCCGGCCCCGCGTTTTCGCCCAGCTTTCGGCGGCGAGCGCGCGCGGTGCGCGGGCGGCTCTGGCTCCGGTCCGTGCTCTTCGGCGCGGCGTTCGGCGCCGCGCTCGGGGGCGTGTTGGTCGCGCTGTTGTGGTGGCAGCGGCTCGGGGCGCTACGCGCGGGCGCGTTCGCGGCGAGCGTGCTCGGCGGCGTCGTGGTCGCGGCCCTGCTCTCGCGGCGGCGCCGCTGGTCGGACGCGGACGTGGCGCTCTACCTCGATGCGCGCCTCGGCACGAACGAAGTGATTGCAACCGCGGTGGAAGGCGGCGAGGCCGACGCCCGCGCCGCCGTGCGCGAAGCCGCCGCACGCGCTCTCGCCGAGAGCAACGCCAAACGCCTGCGCCCCCGACTGCTCCATCGCTGGCACGCGCTCTTGCCGGTCGGCAGCGCCGCCGCCGTCTGGCTCAGCGTCGTCCCGCTCCCTCCCCCGCCTCCGTTGCCGCCCCTTCCCCCAGGCGCGGAAAAAATCCGACTCTCGGATCTCGCCGGACTCGAGCGCATCGAGGCTCTGGCCGAGCTCGGTGGCTCGAACCCCGCGCAGGAGGCGCGTCTGAAGCGCCTGGCCGAGGAAGCCAAGAAGCTCAGGGCGGAGCTCAAGGCCGGACTCGAAAAGCGCGAGGCGCTCGCCCGTATAGCGAAGCTCCGCGACGACATCGCCTCGGAGAAGCTGCGCTTCGGTGACGCCGGCAACCGCGCCGGCCTCGACGCGGCGATCGCCGAGCTCGACAAGCAGAAACTCACCGGCAAGGCCGCGCGCGCCCTGAGCGACGGTGATCTCACCGCCTTCGACGAGGAGATGCAAAAGCTCGCCGCTCTCGCCGAGAAGGAAGATCGCGAAGCCGCGAAGCTTGCGCTCGAGGAAGCGGCCAAAGCGGCGCGGGAGAAAGGCGCCAAGGCCCTCGCCGAGGCGCTCGAGCGCGAGAAGAAGGCCATGGAGCGCGCCGAAGCGAACCTCGACGCGCTGCGCGAGCTGGCGAAGCAGCTCGAAGGCGCGCTCGACTCCGAAGGCAAGGGCGCGCTCGGCGAGCTGAATCGCTCCGGCAGCCCCGAAGCCCAGCGCAAGCTCTCCGAAGCGTTGGATCGCGCGCTGAAGAAACTGACCGAGGAAGAGCGCAAGCGCCTCGCCGAAAACCTGCGCCGCGGCCTCGAGCAGGGCGGCGGCGGCGGCGGCCGGGAGCTCTCGCGCGAAGAGCTCAAGGAGCTCGCCAAGCGCCTGGAGCAAAAGGGCTCCGAAGCGGAGCTCGAGGAGCAGCTGCGGGAGCTCGCGCGGCGCGACCCGAGCGAGGACGCGCGCCGGGAGCAGGGCCTCGGCGACGCGGATCGCGGCGGAGCCGACGCCCAGAAAAAACTCGGAGTGCCGCTACCGCTCGGCGGACCTGGGAGCGGCGCGGGCAAGAAGGACACCGGACCGAAACAGGAGCTCGCCGACTCGGGCGGCAACAAGAACAAGGGCGGAGGGGCCGGCAATCAGCGCGACGAGGGCAAGGGCAACCACGACGGCTCGACCCCTCCCGTCGATGCGAAGGAGCTGCGCTCGAAGGCGGGCGGCACGCTGCTTCCCGGCGCTCCGATGCATGCAGCCAGCCAGGGACGGGCGCCTGCCCGAGCCGGCGAAACCGCCAATCAGCTCGGCACCGGTACGCTCGGTAAGATCGGCCCCGCCGAAGTAGGCGCCGTCGAAGGCGCCGACATCCCCGAAGAATACCGCGAACAGGTCGGGCGATACTTCGAACCTTGACGCGGACTTTCGCCCGAAGCGCCCGCGCTGTCCCAAAATGAGTCAAGCGACCTCCTGACCGGGAGTCAGCGCCTGAACGCCTGACCCGAGGACGCATGAGCGCAGCAAAATGGGCGGAAGTCGGGAAGAGTGCTGCAGGCTGCCCCGTTTGCGTCATTGTAAGAGGATCCGACTCCTGCGCGGGTGGTGGGGTCGGCTGAAGAAGGTCCAACATGTCGAGCGGCAAGCACATCAAGGGCATGGTCTGCGTGGACCTGCTCACCTACCGCTTGGAGCGCGTCGAGCGCGGCTACTACGAAGTGATCCGGCTCGCCGACGAGGTCCCGGTGGGAAGATTCAAAGTGGAGGGCAAGGTCCAGCTCGAGCCGCTCGCAGTGGACGCGATCTTGTTGCGACGGATCGCGCGCGAGGCTCTGCAGCGCGGGAAGACGAGCTGGGTCTTTCACGAGAGCCCGAAGCCGCCTCCCGCCGAACCGAACGAGACCGAGACAGTCGGCGAAGGCTCGCCGCTGAACCCCGAGCGTCTCGCGCCGGTCTGACGAACGTTCTCGAAAGCGTCAGGCGCCGGTCTTCGCGCGAGCCACGCGGATCTTAGCCTTGAGCACGGCAAGCGCGTTCTGCACCTTCGCGTTCACCGTCTTGAAGGTCTCGAGCGTGGCCTTGTCGAACTCGGCGATCTCCTTGGCCACTTCCTTCTGCTGCTTGGAGACGTCCTGCATCGCCTTGGTGAAGGCCGCCTTCGACTTCGCGGGCACCTTGCCGGCGTTCTTGGAGACTTCCTGAAGCTCCTTGTTCGTGTCGGCGAGCTGCAGGCGCGCTTTGTCCTTGAAGGCTTGCCGCGCTTTGGCAAGCGCGGCTTCGGCGGCCTTCGCCTGTTCTTCGGCGCTCGCCTGCGCCTTGTTCAAGGCCTCGTCGGTCTTGGCCTTGGCGGTCGCGAGCTCCGCCTTCGCATCGTCCAGCTGCTTCTGGATGTCGGCGATCTTCACCTTGGCCTGGCTCTCGGCCTGGGTGATGCGATCGTTCGCCTTCTTCTCGATCTCGGCGAGCTTTTTCTTCTCCTCCTCGGCGTTGCTGCAGGCTAGGAGCAAGAGAACCGAGAGGGCGAGCTTGCGCATGCCCCCACGAGCCTAGGAGACCGGCCCTCCGCGGACAAGCGCCGAACGCCGCCGGCCGGGAGACCGGGAGGGACGCCGAAAACGCCGAGAGAGCAGGGCTCCATGGGCTGATGCTAGCCTCTCCCGAACGACGCCCATGGCGAGCCCTGCTTCCGACTTCGAGACCCGGGTTGCGGCCGCCCACGCTGCTTGTCGCCGCTTGAAGGAAGCGATCGCCGTCGTGATCGTCGGTCAGGACGCGGTCGTCGAGGAGGTGATCTGGGCGCTGGTCGCAGGCGGCCACGTCCTGCTCGAGGGCAACCCCGGCCTCGGCAAGACGCTGCTCGTCCGCACGCTCTCGGATTGTCTCACGCTGCGCTTCTCGCGCATTCAGTTCACGCCCGACCTCATGCCGAGCGACGTGACGGGCACGAACGTGCTCTCGCTCGGGAAGGACGGCGCGGCGGCCGGGCGCTTCGAGCTGCACCGCGGACCGATCTTCGGTCAGGTGGTGCTCGCGGACGAAATCAACCGCGCGACACCGAAGACGCAGAGCGCGTTGCTCGAGGCCATGCAGGAGCACGCCGTGACGATCGCCGGCACGCGCCACGTGCTCGAGGAGCCGTTCTTCGTGCTCGCGACGGAGAATCCGATCGAAATGGAGGGTACGTATCCACTTCCGGAAGCGCAGCTCGACCGCTTCCTGCTCAAGGTGCTGGTTCCGCAGCCGTCCGAAGACGACCTCACGCGCATCCTCACGCGCACCACGGCGCAGCCCTCTGGGCCGCTGAAGCCCGTGCTCGCGCAGAACGAGGTGCTCGCGGTCCGGGCGCTCTGCCGCGACGTGGCCGTCGCCGAACCGGTGCTCCGTTACGCTGCCAAGCTCGTCGGGGCGAGCTCGCCCGAAGCCGCGACGGCGCCGCCGCTCGTGCGCCGCGCGGTGCGGCTCGGGGCCGGCGTGCGCGGCGCGCAGTCGCTGATCCTCGCGGCCAAGGCGGTCGCGTTGCTCGAGGGACGCGGGCACGTCTCGTTCGCGGACGTCCAGCGCACCGCCAAGCCCGCGCTCCGGCACCGCATTCTGCGTTCGTTCGAAGGCGAAGCCGACGCGATCAGCGTCGATAGCGTGGTCGAGGAGCTCGTCGCGACCGTTCCGGCGCGTCCCGAAGCGGTCGAGCGCGCCGCGCAAGGGTAGCCGCCGTGCGTCGTGCGCTCCTCGTGCTCGCAGCGCTCTGGCTCGCGCCGGTGCGACCGGCGCTCGCCGCGACACCGGTCGCGGTCGACGTGCTGCCCGTGCTCGGACCCGGCAGCTCGATGTCCGACGGCTGGACGAGCTTCGCGGTCTGGCTCAGAAACCCCGGCACGAGCGAGGTTTCCGGCACGCTCGAGCTACGCGCGAAGCCGGTGTGGTCGCGCGAGCAGAAGGGCACGATCACGAGCGCGCCCTTCGCGCTCGCCCCGGGCGCCCACGTCGCGGTGACCCTGCCGACTCACGGCTTCGCGAGCACCCCCGCGGAGTTCGAGCTCCACGTCGTCGACGGCTCCAAGAACGTCCTCTCCAAGACCCCGGCGGGCGAGCTCCGTCAAAATGATCCGCTGCTCGTCGACCTCTCGACGCCGAGCCGCGTCGCTCCGGGCATCCGGGGCCTGGGTCTCGTGCTCGACAACGCGACGGCGGGCACGTACCGCACGCCCTCCGCGCTGGTCTCGACGCCGCCCACGGATCCCGCGACCGGGGATCTGGTGTTGCCCCGCTGGGCGGCCGGATACGCCGGCGCCACGCTGGTCGTGGCCAGCGGCAAGCGCCTCGCCGGCATCGGAGCGGCGGAGAAGAAAGCTCTCGCCGACTGGGTGCTCGCGGGCGGCTCGCTCGCGGTCGCGATCGAGCGTCCGGAGGACCTGAGACTCGAGCTCCTCGGCGCGCTGGCTGGCGGCGCACCCGAACGCAGCGTGCCTTCGCGCGAGCTCCTCGAGCGGGCCACCTTCTACTTGCCCGGGGACCCCGCGCCCGGGGTGGCGTCTCCAGGCGGGGGCGGGACGCTGCTCGTCGAACGCCTGGCGCCGGGAGCCGCCTCCGCCGGGTTGCTCGAGGGTTTTCGCGGCGGCAACCTGCGCAACAGCCCCTGGGGCTCCGTCGCGAGCTACGGGCTCGGTGAGCTCCACCTGCTCGCGTTCGACCTCGTGGATCCCTTCGCCTCCGACCGCTGGACGCACCTCAAGCTGGCGGACCTCCTGCGTCACGCGTGGGAGCGGCGGAACGCGGTCGCGCTGCCGCTCGGGCGGACGGCTTTCGACGGCTACGCGGCGAACTCGGTGCGCGCGGCGCTCGATCCGAACCGCTCGGTGCGCTGGACCGTCATCGCGGCCGCCCTCCTGCTGCTGATCTACGCGGTGCTGGCGGGGCCGCTCAGCTTCTGGCTCGCCGCGCGGCGCGGCAAGCCGCTGCGCGCGCTCCTGCACGTGCCGATCTGGGCGGCGGGCACGCTCGCGCTCATCGTGGTGATCGGGCTCATCGGCAAGGGCGTGAAGGGCCGCGCGCGCAGGCTCACGCTGATCGAAGCGGGCGCGGGCATGGAGCGCGCCGCCGCCACGCGCTTTCGCGGCTTCTACGCCTCCTCGTCGCGGGAGATCACCGTTCAGCCGACCTCGCGGGCGAGCCTGGTCGAGGTGGCGACCGGCGACGACTACGTCGAGCGCAAGCTGCTCGTGGACCGCGACGGGCAGCGCCTGGAACGCCTGCGCACCAAGCCCTGGGCCACCGTCGTCGTGCGCGACGACGGCTTCGCGAACCTCGGCGGGGGCGTGAGCATCGTCCGGGAGCCGGACGGGAGGGTCGCGATCAAGAATCGCGCGGCCCGCGACCTCGTGGCCGTGGTGCTGAAGGTCCCCGGGCAGGCCGCGCTCGTCTTCCCTCGCATCCGTGACGGCGCCGTCGCGCGCGAGCGCGAAGGCGAGCCGTTGCCGCCGGCGGTGGGCGCGCTTTCGTACTCGAGCGTGCACCGGCTCGGAGCGACGCTGCTCGCCGAGACGCTCGACAAGCACGGCGAGCGGCTCGGCGAGTCGTGGTCGGCGCTCGAGACGCAGTCGGGGGGCGACGTCGACTGGTGGCCCGACGACGTCCCGGTGCTGATCGCCGCGCTCGACGGCGGCGAGGGCACGACCCGGGACTCGGGGTTCGACGTGGATCAGGATCGCGTGCTCGTGCGCGTCGTCGGCTGGGGAGGCGTGCCGTGACGGTCGAAGCGCCCTATCCCGCGCCGCCCTCGACGCGTCCCTCGACGCCGCC
>DASXWF010000305.1:0-1679 GCA_036503835.1 Polyangiaceae bacterium
CTTATTTTGCCGCCAAGAGCGCCAAGAGCGCCAAGAGCGCCAAGGCCGCCAAGGGGATTGGGGGGTTCTGGGTCGCGCCTGAACTCAGCGTGGGAACGCTTGGTACAAAAAGCGCCACGTCGGTTTTGGCTGCATGTCCGGTGTCGCCAATCGAGAAACCCACCAAGAAAATCCGCTGGCGGCCTTGGCGCTCTTGGCGGCCAAGAAAATCCAGCGATCGCCCGAAGTTTCCCGCTCACACCAGAAGCTTAGCTGGCTCGACTCTCGCTCAGCAGCCCTTCCTTGACGATGAAATCGATGACGGTCGACAGGCCGTCGCCGGTTTTTAGGTTGGTGAAGACGAACGGGCGTTCGCCGCGCATTTTGGTGGCGTCGCGGCGCATCACGTCGAGCGAGGCGCCCACGTGGGGGGCGAGGTCGGTTTTGTTGATGATGAGGAGGTCGCTCCTGGTGATGCCGGGGCCACCCTTGCGCGGGATCTTGTCGCCGGCGGCCACGTCGATCACGTAAAGCGTGAGATCGGAGAGCTCGGGGCTGAAGGTCGCAGCCAGGTTGTCGCCGCCGCTCTCGATGATGACGAGATCGAGCGGGCCGTGCCGGTGCATCAAGGACGAGACGGCCTCCAGATTGATCGAGGCGTCCTCGCGGATTGCGGTGTGAGGGCAGCCGCCGGTTTCGACGCCGAGCACGCGATCGGGCGAGAGCGCGCCGCTGCGGATCAAGAACTCGGCGTCCTCGCGGGTGTAGATGTCGTTCGTGACGACCGCCATGCGGAAGCGCTCGCGCATCGCCTTGCACAACGAATCGACCAGCGCGGTCTTGCCCGAACCGACCGGGCCGCCGACGCCGACGCGTAGGGTCTGTTTTTCTTCTGACATGGATCCTCGAGAGGCTGATTCAGGGACGGTTCGGGTCCTCAGGACTTGAAGAGACGGGTGTACTGGCTTTCGTGGAGCGCGCAGGCGAGCGCGACGCCGGGCAGACCGGCGCCGAGGGCGGAGTCCGGAAGCGTTCGCGCGCGCTCGACGGCGGCAGGAATGGCCGCGCCGACCGCGGCCAGCACGCGCTGCGCGGCGAGCTGGCCGAGCGGCACGAGCCGGGAAAGCGCGCCCACCTGGTTCTCCGCCCAGGAGAAGGCGAAGCCGAGCAGAGCCGCGTTGCTCGGAATGCCGAAATGCGTGGCGGCGAGCGCGAACACGCAGGCGTGGGTGACGCTCTCGCGGCCGAGCCATGGGGCGGCGCGGGGAACGCCTTGGTCGACGAGCAGGCGCGCGAGCGCACGGCCGAGGTGGCGCTCTTCCTCGCGCCGTTCGGCAGACTCGCGCGATGCGAGCAGAAACTCGGACCAGCGCTCCACAGCAGCCTCGTCGTGGGCGAGCCACGCCGCGTGGATGCGCTCGAGCACCGGCAGGTCGAGGTGCACGAGGCCTCCCGCCAAGGTTCCGAGCAGCCAGTCGAGCGCGCCGGGCTCGTCGCGAACGAAGCCGAGCTCGACGGCGGCCTCCAGGCCCTGGGAGAAGGCGAAGGCGCCGATGGGGAGCGTCGGGCTCGCGAACTGGAGCAGGCGGATGAGCTCGGCGGGGGCGAGGCGGTCGCCCGGATCGGCGGGAGTGGGCGAGTGGAGCTCCGCGACGGCTCGGAGGCTCATGGATCCTCGTGCTCGTGCTCGTGCTCGTGCT
>DASXWF010000306.1:0-5961 GCA_036503835.1 Polyangiaceae bacterium
TCCGGCAAGCCCGCCACGAAGAGCTTGCGTGAGTCCTCGGTCGCCATGATCTCTCGATTTTTCCGATACAAAGGCCCGGCGGCATGCGCCGGCATCCAGCAATCTTCCATCACGGTAACTCTGCGCAGACCAGCATTCAAGTCGAGCGGGGTCGCCGTGGTGCCGAACCGCTGAAAACGGCTCGGGATCGCATTGTACCCGACCTGCGGCCCCGGCATGCGACGACTAATACGGCCCGATTCTGCCGGTTTGGGGTATTAGGGTCCCCCCGTGCTTCGCGTCGCGCTGATTGTGAACCCCACGGCCGGAAGCAGGGCCGGTGCCCGCCGTGCGCCCGCCCTGAAGGCCGCGCTCGAGCGAGCCTCCGCCTCGGCGGAGATCTTCGAGACAAAGGGACCCGGCGACGCCCAGCGCATCGCCGGAGAGTGCTTCCACCAGCCCTTCGACGTGATCGCGGTCGTGGGCGGGGACGGCACCCTGAACGAGGTGAGCCAGGCCTACCTCGACCAGGACGGCAATCCGCGCTCCGGGCCGCCCCTGGCCGTGTTGCCGCTCGGCACGGGAGGCGATTTCCGGAAGACGCTAGGGCTCGGCGCCGGGCTCGACGAAGCCGTGGAGCGGCTGCTCGCCAGCGAGCCGCGTCCCTTCGACCTCGGCGTCCTCGACGTGACGACCCACGACGGGGGCCGCGCGCGGCGGGCTTTCGTGAACATCACGAGCTTCGGACTCGGCGGCCTCACCGATCGCATCGTGAACAGCGGACCCAAATGGCTCGGCGGCAAGGCCGCCTTCTACCTCGCCACCTTCCGCGGCCTGCTCGCGTACCGGAACGCGCCCGTACGCGTCACGGTCGACGGCGAGGTCTGGCTCGAGTCGCCGATCGTGAACGTCGCCCTCGCCAACGGGCGCTACTTCGGCGGCGGCATGATGATCGCTCCGGAGGCGGACCCCTCGGACGGCAAGCTCGATGTCGTCGCGCTCGGGGATCTCACCAAGCTCGAAACGGTCGGTCTGACCCAGCACATCTATTCGGGCAGCCACCTCGGCCGGCCCGGCATCACCAGCACTCGCGGCAGCGTCGTCGAAGCCGAAGCGCTCGTGCCGAACGAACAAGTGTTGATCGACATGGACGGCGAGACTCCGGGCCGTCTACCGCTCGTCGCGCGAGTCGCTCCCGGCGCCCTCTGGATCCGGGCCTGATCGCGCGAACGCGGCGGGCACCGGCGGGAGCGCCGTGCCCGAGCGGCGCAGCTGGAGAAACGCGCCGACGCCCAGCGCAAGGAGCGGCAAGCATCCCCACTGCGCGGGCGTGAGTCCGAGGTAGCGAACGTCTCCCGCTGCGGCGAAGGGACCCGCGCCCTCGCCCGGCCGAACGCGCAAGAAGTCGAGCAGGAAGCGCAAGGGGGCGTAGTAGCTGCACATGATCGCCAGGTAGAAGCCCCAGGGCCGCGGCTTTCGCTGCAAGACCAGGAACACCACCATCAGCGGCAGCGTGATCAGAAGCTCGTAAAGCCCGAGGTCGAGCCGGCCGCCTCCCGGGTAGCGCACCGCATACCAGGCATCGCTCCGCAAACCCGGATGATCGTGGACGACGCTGCAGCCGAGGCGCCCGAAGCTCCAGCTCACGGGAAAACAGCTCGCCACGACGTCCGCGTACGCGAAGATCGGGGTCCGGTGCCGCACCCGCCAGGCGAGTCCGCCGATCACCGCGCCCGCGAAGCCGCCGAAGCTCGAGAGCCCTTCCCAGAGCCGCAGCAGCATCAGCGGATCGCGCCGGACCTCGTCCGGGTAGTACGAGAGCGCGTCGAACACGTGCCCGAACACGAAGCTCGAGATCACGATCCAGGTGAGCAGCGAGATCATGACCCGCTCGTTCATGCCGAGCCGGCGCGCGTGGCGGACGGCGCAGGCCGAGCCCGCGTAGACCCCGAGCGCCACGAGCGTGCCGAAGGGCTTGAGCGTGATGGCCGCCGCCGGAAAGCCGCCCAAGACGCGTTCGGGCACGAGCACGAAATCGGACGGCTCGAAGTACGGGACCAGCGGAGCCATGCGCAGCGGGCCCGAGGCTCAGGGTCGCTTCGGCGGCGCGGCGCTCGGCGCGGGCGTCGGTGCCGCGGGAGGCGCTGCGCGAGGAGCGGCGGGTGCCGCACGCGGAGCGGCGGACGCCGGCGGTGCCGGCGGGGTTTCGGGCTCGAACATCACGATGTCGTCCTCGCCGGAGGCGAGCGCCGCCGTCGCGGTGAGTCGCACCCCGTCACACGAACGTTCGAGCACGATCGGGCTCACGGCGGGCCGCTCGCAGGCCTCCGCCGACAGCTCGGGACCGAGCGCGTTCACGATCACCGAGAGCGCCCGCCCGATGCCTTCGGCGCGCGACAGCGGATCGGCGAACGAGACGGCGCGGAGATCGAGAGCCTCACCGACCCGGCTGAACAGCTCGCGCCCCCGGACGCGCGCGCCGCTGAGCCTGCCGTCGGCGATCGCGACCTCGACGAAGAAGCTCGCGTCGCGCGGGATCAGGCGGCTCTGGCCGTGCGGGATCGCGAAACGCCGCTCGACCGCTTTCGAGCAGATCTGTCCGGGACACGCCGCGGGATCCGCCACGCCGAGCTGCCCGGCGAGCTCCCCGCCGGGCGCGTCGAACGGCTGGCCGTAGCTCCGGATCTTCGCGAGGCGGCCGAGCCAGTCGCTGAGCTCCTGGACGAACGCCTTGCGCTGCACCGCCGCGCGCTCGAAGCCGGATTCCATCGACTCGAGCTTCTCCTCGCGCTCCTTCTTGCGCCCTTCGGCGAAGCGCGCGGCGCTTTCGAGCTCGAGCGCCCGCTCGCCCACCTGCTTGGCGCTCGGGCCGTCGGGCATCGCCGCGAGATAGGCCTTGAGCATCGGCAGGCTGTCGTGAGCTTGCTCGACGTACTTCTTCTCGAGCGGCGAGAACCAGGCGCGCACCTCTTCGGCGTACGGGCCGCGCGGATCCTCGTGCAGGTAGCGATTGCCCGCGGCGAGCCGCGCTTCGAGCGTCGGCGCCAGCCGGGTTTGCCGGTAAAGACGGTAGTGATCGCGGCCCACGATCATGCGGTCGCCCAAGGCGCAGCCCGAGCCCGCGAGCACCACGAGCACGAGAGCGGCGCGCAGGCGCTTCACGGCGCGCTCTCCCACGGGCAAAACAGGCATTCGCTCGGGGCCTGACGGCCGGCGTCCCGCACGTATTCCTCGTAGGCGCTGCAGCCGGTCGCGCGCAGCACCCGCAGGCAGACCTCACCGTCGTGCACGAGCGGCTCGCATCCCTCGGGGAAAGCGGTTTGCAGCAGGTCGGAGGAGCAGGCGCGCGTGCAGTGCTCCGAGACGAAGCCGCATTCCGCGCACTTCTCGCAGTCCGTGGCGGCCTTCTCGGCGAAGAACAGACCTGCGTCGAGCGGCTGGGGTTGCTGGCCGCAGCTGCCGATGTCGCCCGGCGTGGGCGCGGCGCACAGCACCGCAAGGAGCAGCGCGAACGCGAACCGGATCGCCGCGGAGCGGCGCGAGCGATCGGGAGCCGTCATGGCAACACCTCGTAATCCATCCAGACCCCGAGTTCGAACGAAAGCAGGGGAATGGCCGTGGACGACGTCTCGCGGGTCGCCGCCCCGTAAAAGAGGCTGCCCACGAGCTCCGCGCTCAGGCCGAGCCCGCCCGTGAACAGCCAGACCCCGCCCGCCGCGAGCTCGAATCCGACGTTGGCGTCCGGCTCGAGCACGATCGGCAGGCCGGCGCGACCGCGCACGAGCGCTGACTCGCCGAGCGGCACGAGCGCGACGTACGAAAGCCCGAGTACCTCTTGCGAGATGCCGTCGAGCGCGATCGAAAGCGAGACCTCCCCTCCATGCTGGAGCCAGTCGGGAGGGCCGAAGGCCGCGCCGATGCCGAGGTCGAGGTAAGTCGCGCTCCACGAAACGGACTCGGGCTGCTCGCCGATCGGCGTCGCCAGCCGATACGGATTGTTCAGGCGCAAGCCCTTGCCCAGAGCGAGCTCGGCGAAACCGTGCACGTAGGTGCCGTCGTTCGGAACCGGCGTCTGGGCGGGCGCGCGCGAGAGGTCGAGCTCCCCGCTCGCGGGCGGCGTTTGCGCCGCGGCCGTGACCGCGACGGCGAGCAGCGCGGGCACGAGCGTGAGACTGTCGTTCCGCATCACTGCCGTTTCCGATCGGAGTCTTACCCCAGTACCTCCGGCCACCTCAATGGTGGCACGCGCCGTGCAGCGCCGGTGGAAGGCGCACGCGCTCCGAATTGACGCTCGGGGCGCCCGGCGCTACTCGTCCGCGGGTGAAGAGTGAGTCCCCCCCGGGGCCGGAGCGGGACGACGCCGAGCTCGACCGCAACAGGCTCGAGCGGGTCGTGCCCGAGCTCGTCCGTCGCATCGTCGAAGCCGGGTTGGAAAAGATCAGCGAGGGTCCCGAAAACGTCCGCAAGGCCGTCGGCGACCTGCGCTTGCCGCGCGAGGCGCTCGCCGCCATCCTGTCGCAACTCGACGAGACCAAGACCGGGCTTTACCGGGTGGTCGCGAAAGAGGTACGAGACATCCTCGAGCAGACGAACTTCGCGGACGAGCTCGTGCGCGCGCTCACCGCGGTCTCCTTCGAAATCAGAACCTCCGTGCGCTTCGTCCCGAACGAGGACGGCACGCGGGCAACACCGGAAGTCAAAGCGAAGCTCCACGTGCAGCGAAGCAGTACCCCCTCCGCCCCCGACGCAAAAACCGCGCCCGAAAGCGCCAGCCACCCGGCGAACGCCGCCGAGAAACACGAGGAGAAGTCGTGAAGGCTCTCTCCGCCGGCAGCGAGATCGACGCCTGGTGCACCCGGTGTCGCATGGATCTCGGCCATCGCATCGTCGCGCTCGTTCACGGCGCGCCGAAGCGCGTCGTGTGCCTCACCTGCGGCGGCGACCACGCCTACCACGCGCCGCGCAACGCGCCCAAGGCGGCCGGCGTCGTCGTGCGGCGTCGCGGCGAAGCCGAGCCGAGCGAGAAGCGCCCGCAACCCGCCGGCGTGCGGGCCGCGCAACGCGCCCGCGTCGAACAGGAACGCTACGACGGCTGGGCCAAGCGTACGCTCGGCCACACGCCCGACGCGTTCACGCGCTACTCGATGGAAGCGAAGTTTTCGGCCGGCGAGCTCGTGCTGCACCCGAAGTTCGGCGAAGGCTACGTGGACACCGTGCGCGAAGACGGCAAGATCAGCATCATGTTCCGCGACGGGGCGCGCACCCTGGCGCACCGCGCCCGCTAGGGCGAGCCGGACCGTCGTGCGAACGCTCGCCTGCGCGCTTGCCGGCCTCCTGGTCGCAAGCCCGGCGAGCGCCGACACGGGAACGGAGAGCATCCAGCGTTTTCGTCTGAAGAACGGCCTCGACGTCGTGCTGCAGACCGATACACGCTCGGCCGCGGTCGCCGTGATCATGGCCTACGACACGGGCATGCGCGACGAACCAAGCGGCTACGACCAACTCGCGCACGTCGTCGAGCACATGACGTACGAGGGCTCGCGTCATCTCGAGGCGAATCGCGCGATCCAGTTGCTCGAGCTCGCCGGCATGCAGGAGCACAACGGCACGACGTCGCTCGACGGGACTTCGTACCACTCGCTGCTGCCGGCGCACGCGCTGCCGCTCGTGCTCTGGATCGAGAGCGAGCGCATGGCGTTCACGCTCGAGCGCTTCGATGAGCGGGCGCTGTCCCATCAAAGGGACGTGGTGCGGAACGAGCTCCGGCCGCGGCTGGGGCCCGAAAACACGTTCCGTCTGCATTTCTTGCGCGGTCTGTACGGCAAGGACCACCCCTACGCGAAGAGCGTCGACCCGTTGCCGGATCTCGACGCGATCGGCATCGACGACGCGCGCTGGTTCTTCCAGCAAGGCTACCGGCCGAGCAACGCGCATCTCGTCGTCGTGGGCGACATCGATCCGGGACGCGCGCGCGCACACATC
>DASXWF010000307.1:0-1685 GCA_036503835.1 Polyangiaceae bacterium
CCTCCATCTCGTCGCGTAAACGCTCAGCGCGCTCGGCGTCGCCGAGCATTTCTGCCGTTTCGAGCTCGTCGCGCAGAGCGCCGAGTCGGGCGCGGTACGCGCGGAGGGCGGTAGGATCGACGAGCTCGCCGGCGTCGCCCCGGTCGGGGTGGTCGCTCGATCCGACGAGCTCGAGGACGTGCACGTCCGCGTTCGGGCGATCGACCAGCAGCGCGAGGTACTGCATTCCGCGGCTCGCCTTGAAGCGCAGGGTCCCGCGCGTGCCGGGCAGCGCGTAGTACTCGCCCTCGAGCCTCATCGTAAACGCCGCGCCGGTGGTCGCCCGCCGGCCGGATGCTGGGGTGAGCTCCACCTCGGCCTGCGGATGTCGGCGATCGATCAGCGTCACGAGCTCGCCGAGACCGATCACCGCCGCGTCGGCGCGCGCGCGCGCGACGAGCTCGCGCGCGGTCTCGGGCTCATGGCCGAGCCGCAGCATGAGGTCGCCGAGCTCGAAGCGCATCCGCGCCGCGAGCGAGCGGCGGCCGACCGCCTCGACGGCGCTGAGCGCGCGCTGGAACAGCCGCTCGGCCTCATCCCAGCGCCCGAGGATAGCGACCAGATAGGCGAGGCCGCGCGTGCTCGGCCCGTCGGTCATCTCGCAGTCGAACCAGTAGAACTGCCAGCGATCCCCGTAGAACGCGAGCAGCGGCTCGAGCCGGCGCGCAAGCTCGCGGTCGGCGGTGGCCCAGGCCGCATCGGCGAGCGACGCGCTGTTGATCTGCTCGTCGATCGCGGCGTCGGGCATCCGAGCGAGCAAGGTGCGGAGCTCGTCGTCATCGCCAATCCGAGCCAGCACCGACGCGACGCGCGCGTCGGCGAGCACGCTGCCGTAGGGCATGGCGAGCCACAGACCGCGAAGCTCCGGGATCGCGCCGCGGAGCTCCGTATGCCGCTCGGCGGCACGCAGATAACCAAGGCGGTGAAATGCCTCCGCGCGTCGAGCCCGCGGCTGGCCGGCGTCGATGCGGCGGGCCTCGGCCTGCCAGCGCTCCGACTCCGCGAAGTCGTCCCTGGCGAGGGCGAGCATCGAGCGCATCAGCGGCACGCGCCACGGCGCGGCCTCGGGGCCGAGGCTGCGCGCGTGCTCCTCATAGGTCGAGGCGAGCGCCGCGTACGCAGCGAAGTCCGCCAGGCCAAGGTGATCGAGCGCCAGCCGGACGCGCGCGTGCAGGAGGCGCGTCGTGTCACCGAGCTCCTCCGCGAGCGCCTCTTGTTCGCGCGTGATCGGCAAGCGCACGACCGGATCGACCGCGCCATAGAGCACGCCGGAGGCGGCGTGCAGCACGCCGAGGAGGTCGCGCCGGTCGGCCACGCGACGGGCCATGGCGATCGCCGCGAGCCCGAGCTCGATGTCACGCGCGCGTTCCGACGGCGGCGAGGGCTGCCGGGCCGCGGCGAGGCGCGCCATCACCCGCGCCCGCAGCGGGCTGTCGCCTGCGGGCAGCGCCGCGAGCGACTGTTCGAGCATCGCAACGAGAACCGGGTCGACGCCGCCCATCAGGAACACGGAGCCGTATGCCAGGCCGGCGTGCGCCAAGAGCACGGCGTCGTCCAGCGCGCGCGCCGTGTCGGCGGCCTCGACGCACGCGCTGCGCCCGGTGGCATCCCCGCTCCGGAGCTTCGCCTCGCCGAGCGCGATGGTT
>DASXWF010000308.1:0-1649 GCA_036503835.1 Polyangiaceae bacterium
TCGCCCGAGCCCGGCACTCGAGACGTCCTCCGGACCCGCGCCTGCAGGTGCGCGGATTGCCGAATGATCTGGTCGAGCTCGCGCTCTGGATGCTGGAGCCGGACCCAGCCCGGCGTCCTCGGGGCGAGGTGATCGCGCGCCTCGTCGGCATCGACGAGAGCGTCTCGCGCGTGCAGCGGCTGTGTCCGGAGTTCATCGGGCGCGGGGTCGAGCTCGAGCGCTTGAGCGCGGCGTTCACGCGCGCGCGACAGTCCCGTGCGCGTGTGGTTCATGTCCATGGAGAGTCCGGGATCGGCAAGACGTCGCTCCTGCGCCGCTTCGCGGCCGTGATCGAAGAGCGGGAAGGCGTCGTCCTGCGCGGCGCCTGCTACCGCGACGCATCCGTGCCCTACAAGGCGCTCGACGCGGTCATGGATCGCATCGCACTGAGATCAGCGAACATCGAGCTGCCGGTCGACGCCGAGGATCGCGCAGCGTTGGCGCTCATGTTTCCGATCTTCAGCGCGGGCGAAGGCTCGGATCTGGCTCTGGCCGAGCGCGACCCGCTGCTGATCCGCGCACGCGCGGTGAGCGCGTTTCGAAAGCTGCTGGCGCAGCTCGCCGCGCAGCGCGGCGTCGTCCTGTGCATCGATGACATGCAATGGACCGATCTGGAGAGCATCGAGCTTCTGTCGACGCTGTTGCATCCGCCGGCTGCTCCGGGTTTGCTGCTCGTCCTCGGTTATCGCTCGGCGCACGCGGATTGGGGGCCACGGGTGGAGGTCTTGCGCAAGGAGCTCCCCCCCGACGACGATCTCCCGCTCGGGCCGCTCGACGTGCAAGCAGTGCGAGCGCTCATCGAAAGCAGCGTTGTGGTCAGCGCGCCGGAGGTCGAAGCGATCTCGCGGGAGAGCGGCGGCAACCCGTTCTTGCTCGGGGAGCTGGTGCGCGGACGCTCGGCGGGTCACAAGGCGATCTCGTTCGGCGCCGTGCTGGCTTCGCGCGTGAGCGCGCTCTCTCCGAAGTATCTGCCGTATCTGGAGCTGGTCTGCGTCGCGAGCCGGCCCGTGGACGAGCAGGTACTGCGGCGTGCGCTCGGAGTCACGCAGGAGACGTTGCTCGAAGCGCGCTGGGTGCTGGTCGCCGATTCACTGGTGCGGGTCGCAGAGGAGAGGGAGGGCCGCTCGGTCGAGCCCTACCACGACCGAATTCGTGAGCACCTGCTGTGTGGACTCGAACCAGAGCGGCTCCGCGCGCGGCACAGCGCGCTGGCCGAGGCGTACGAAGCCGAGGCGGCAGTCGACCCGGAGATTCTGGGCTTTCACTACCGAGCAGCGGGCAATGCTGCGAAGGCCCTCACGTATACCGAGCGCGCCGCCGATGCCGCCGCGCACGCGCTCGCGTTCGATCGCGCCGCGGACCTCTACCAGGCGGCGCTCGGGTTCGTCGCAGGGGACGTGCGCGTGGCGTTGCTCGTGAAGCACGGGGACGCGCTCGCCAACGCCGGACGCTGTGTCGAGGCCGCGCGGACGTTCGCTGCCGCGCTCGAGCACGGTGAGAACGCCCCGCAGCTGAAGCTGCGGGCGGGCGAGGATGATCGGAAGGCCGGGTCGATGGCGCGCGCGCCAGCGTTCTCCGCGGAGCAGATCGCCGTGCGCGCGTCCGAGGCA
>DASXWF010000309.1:0-5279 GCA_036503835.1 Polyangiaceae bacterium
GTTGCGAGGACAGCGTCGCGTACCTCGAGGCGGCGCTCGGCCTCTGTGAGGAGGAAGGCGGCACACTCGCCCGCATCGAGTTCGTCGACGCTTGCGATGACGGCACATCTTTCCAGGGTGCGCTGTCCGAGTGCTGCGTCCCGGTCGGTGGGACAGGAGGCGCGGGCGGCTCCGGTGCAGGCGGAGCGTCGAGCGGTGGGAGCGGCGCCGCCGGCGGATTCGAGGCCGAGGGCGGCGAGTCCAGCGAGTAGGCCGCTCAGGGCCGGCATCACCGCGAAATTGCAGCATTCCTGCACGCGCGCGTGAGCCACGTGCGGGGGGTCAGGGTACGTCCGAATCGTGGCGAACCGCATGCGCGTCCGAAGGACCCCCACGCCTGCGGGCGCCACACTATTCCTCGGCCTGCTCTCGGCGGTCGCGGCCTGTTCCGGCGGTTTCGATGGCGATCCCCTGCCGAGTGACGGTGCTGCAAACCAACCGGGAGCAGGTACGACCCACAGTCCAGCGGATGGAGGTACGGGAGCGACGACCGGAGGTGGCTCGAGCAAGGGCAGCGGCGGAAAGGCCGGCAGCAATCAGGGCAGCGGCGGGAGCTCCGGCAGCGGCAGCCCGAAGGCGGTCGCCGGTGTCGTCCCGGTCACGCGCGTCGCCCGGCTCAGCCACCCACAATACCGAAATACCGTCGCCGAGCTCTTCGGCATCGAGGACGACCCGACGAGCTCCTTCACCCCGGACGCCATCGTCGGCTCCGCGTTCGACACCACGCTCGGGCTCACGGTGGACAACCGGCTCGGCCCCGAATACCGGAGCACCGCCGAAGCTCTCGCCGAGCGCGCCGTCGGCGACGACGCCATCTTCGCGCGGATCGTCGGCTGCGACGCCGGTGACGCGGCGTGCCCGGACGAGTACCTCGCGAGCTTCGGCCAGAAGGCATTTCGCCGGCCGTTGAACGCCACGGAGAAAGAGCGCTTCCGCGCGCTCTTCGATCAGGGAGCTGATCTGGTGGCGAGCGGCGACGCCTTCCGCGACGGCGTGCAGGTCACCGTCGAAGCGTTTCTCCAGGCACCGCAGTTTCTCTACCGGACCGAGCTCGGCAACCAGGTCGGGTCGGATGAGCTCATCGCGCTCGATTCGTGGGAGATGGCGTCGCGCCTCTCGTACTTCGCGTGGAACTCCATGCCCGATACGGCGCTCTTCGCCAGTGCCGAGGCGGGCGAGCTCGCGGGCACGGACGGCGTGACGGAAGCCGTCGAACGGCTGGCCGCGGATCCGCGCGCCACGCGCGTGGGCGTCTCGTTTCACTCCCAAGCCTGGGATTTCCAGCGCTTCGCGAAGATCACGCCCGATTCCGACACGTACCCGGACGCCCCATCGGACATGATCGCGCGCGTCCGGAGCGCCTCCGAGCGCTTCGTCGAGGAAGTGATCGACTCGGGCGGCGGACTCGAGGAGCTGCTCACCGCTCCCTACGCCTTCGCCGACTCGGAGCTCGCCCCTCTCTACGGCGCCGACGTCGCGGGCGGGCTCGAGCGCATCGACTTCGACGGAGACGAGCGCAAGGGCTTCTTGATGCAGGTCGGCTACCTGGCCTCGCACGCCTACTCGATCAAGACCGACCCGATCCATCGCGGCCTGTTCGTCGTGCGAAATCTGCTGTGCCGGGTCGTTCCCGATCCGCCGGCGGGCGCCTCCGAGACTCCGCTCCCCGAGACCGACGAGCCGATCGAAACCACGCGCGAGGAAATCGAGCTGCTCACCGGACAGGCGCCGTCCTGCCGCGGCTGCCACGCCGACATCAACCCGCCGGGCTTCGCGTTCGAAGGCTTCGACGCGGTCGGCAGCACGCGCACGCGCGAGAACGACACCGCGATCGACACGAGCGGCACCTTCGAGCTCGACGGCACCCTGCTCGACTTCGAGGGCGCGTCCGAGCTCGTCGATGCGCTCGCGCAGAGCAGCGAGGCGCGGAGCTGCTACGCCTCGGGCTGGCTCTCCTTCGCGTACGGGCGCGATCTCGTGAGCGAGGACGATCCGGCGAAAACCGAGGTCGGGGTCGCGGGCCGCGGTGTGCGCGAGATCATGGCCGCCGTGGCGCTCACGAAGGCGTTCCGCAAGCGCGCGCCGAACGAGGTCGGACCATGAGGAAACCGTTCTCGCGACCGAGCCGCCGCCGCTTCCTGCGCGGCGTGGGCGGCGTGGTCGTCGGCCTGCCGTTTCTCGAAGCGCTCGCTCCGCGGCGTGCGACGGCTCAGTCCAGCGTGATCAAGCGCTTCGGCGTGTTCTTCGCCTGCAACGGCGTGAACATGGATCGCTGGTTTCCGGACGGCGACTACGGCGCGCTCAGCGACGGCCACCTCCAGGGCACCGCGAACGAGGCGCTCCTCCCGCACCGCTCGAAGTTGCTCTTCCCGCGCGGCGTGCACATGACCCCGCGTGGCTTCGATCGCGACGGCGGCGGCGCCGACGATCACGGCAAGGGCATGGCGCACAAGCTCACGGCCCAATTTGCCGACGACGACGACTGGCTCGCGCAGGGCCCGTCGGTAGACTACGTGATCGCGCAGGCGGTAAACCCGAACGAGCGCCCGGCGCTCAACCTGCTCGTGGGGCGCGGCAACGGCTCGCGCGGGCTCGGCTACATCTCCTACAGCGGCGCCGGCCGGCCGATCGCCGGCATCAACAACCCCTTCAACGCCTACGCCGACTTCATCAACCTGAACGGCGGGACGCCCACAGGGGGCGACAATGAAGCCGCCGATCGCATCCTGCGCCGCCGCCAGAGCGTGCTCGACCTCGTGCAGGATCAGTTCGACGACCTGAAGCGCGGCCCGCTCAGCGCCGACGACAAACAGAAGCTCGACGCCCATTTCCAGGCCATTCGCGAGATCGAGACCGGCATGATCGGCGGGGGCAACGGAGCGACCGGCTGCCTCGACGAGGCGCTCCGGGAAGCGGCCGCCGAATACGAGGGCGCGGACGAAGACGACGTCGGGCGCGGCGAAAGCTACCCGCTCATCGCCGACCTCCAGATCGACATCTTCGCGCTCGCGTTCGCGTGCGACGCGACCCGCGTGGCGACGCTCCAGTTCGACTCCGGCTCCGGCGGCCCCATCTTCCGCTGGGACGGGATGAACCACGAGTACAACCACCACAAGCTTTCGCACGGCAAGGTGCGCGACGACTGCTTCGGCGACAGCACCGAGGACGGTTGCGACAACGTCGACGGCTACGAAGACATGTTGTTCGACATCGACGTGTGGCACGCCCAGCGCATGGCGCGCCTGCTCGATCGGCTCGATTCTTACATCGAGGCCGACGGCAAGACCGTCCTCGACAACAGCGCCATCCTCTACACGAACGAGCTTTCGGACGGAAAAGGCCACTCGTTCATGAACCTGCCCTACATCCTCGCCGGAAGCTGCGGAGGCGCTCTGAAGCAAAACGAGTACGTCCTGCTCGGCGAAGGCACGTCCTACGACGACCAGGTCGCGCCCCACAACAAGCTCTTGAACACGCTCGTCAACGCCATGGACATCGAGTCCGACTGGTTCGGCGTCCCCGAGGGCGACGGCGGCGAGACCATGCAGGGCGGTGTGTACGAGGACTTGCTCGCGTAGCAGGTCCGGGAGGAGGATCCGGACCCATGCCGTTGTGCTCGACCATGCGCATCAGAACCAGCCTGACTCGCTCCCTCATCAGCCTCGCCGTCGCGGCGGCACCCATGACCCTGTCGTGCGGTGATCTGCCGGACACGACGCGCCCGCTCCCGAAATCACGCGGTGGCGACAGCGGCAGCGGCGGCTCGGCGCCGAACGCCGGCAGCACCGCGAAAGGCGGGACGAGCTCCGGCGGTACGAGCGCGGGTGGCAAGAGCGGCTCTTCGAGCGACGGCGGCAGCGCGACGTCCGGCGCGGGCTCCGGGACGGGTGGCAACGCGGGCTCGGGTGGCGGCTCGGGTGGCAGCGGCGCCGAGGGTGGCGAGATCGAGCCCGGCAGCGGCGGAGCCCCGGACGGCGGCACGAACAACGGCGGCACGGCGGGCAACGCTCAGGGCGGCAGCGGAGGCAATCTCGGCGGCGCCGGCAGCGGCGGCACGGGCGGCAAAGCCGGGAGCAGCAGCGGCGGCGCCGGCAGTGGCGGTAGCCCGACGGGCGAATTCTTCGGCGACAGCCGCTGCTCGAGCGACTTCCTGCTCTGCGAAGATTTCGAGGCTGCCTCGCTCGATGACATCTGGACCGTCCAGATCTCCGGCGACGACGAGCCCGCGCCCGACGACACGCGAGCGGCGCGCGGCGACCGATCGCTCCACGTTCACACCGTGGACAACGGCCTGGCGTTCATCAAGACGGACGCGCCCTTCCCGGTGGCGGACAACAAGTACTACGCGCGCATCTTCGTCTACTTCGACGCCCTGCCCACCGAACCGGAGTGGGCGCACTGGACGGTCTCGGCCGGCAGTGAAAACGGCGAAATCAACGAGTTCGAGGCGCGCACCGGCGGGCAATGGGACGGCACCAGCAATCGCTTCGGCGTCGGCAGCGATCACGGTGATACGGGTGACTGGACCACGCTCACCGAAGACGATCCGATGGCAGTCCCCGAGCGCGAATGGGTCTGCCTCGAGTGGATGAACGACGGCGGCGCCGACGAAGTGCGAGTCTGGGTGAACGACGAGGAACACCCATCCCTCCACACCACAGCGACCGATCACGGCGGCTCGTCGACGGAAGACTACATTCTACCAGATTTCGGCTGGGTCTGGTTCGGCTGGTGGCACTACCAGGCCGACACGAACCCGCCCGAGTTCGACGTATGGATCGACGAAATCGTCGTCGACGACGAGCGGATTGGGTGCGTCGACTAGGAACCAACGAGGGCTGCGCCCTCAGACCGACGAGGCGTGTGAGGGAGGGGTCAAGGCAGGGGTAGTGCTCGGGGCAGAGCAAGGGGCTCGAGGTAGGGTGAGAGGAAGGGGTCGGCAAGGGGGCGCAGCGTGCGGTGCTCACGCACTGCGGTAAGTGGGCATGGTGGACGGCAACCATGGGGAGGGTGGGAGCGGAGGGGTCTCGGGACTTTTAGGCAAGCCGGCCTCCACCCAGCCCAGCACCCCTGCGTGACGCTAACCAGCGCATCGAGAACGAAGTAAGTATACATACTTCGCGCCCGCGCCCGCAGACCCTTCGCGCTCGTCGCACGGATCCTCATCGAACTCGGGAAACGGTTGGACACCGCGCGGCCAGGTGGGCGCGTGCACCTTCGCGAAAGAACAGAGTCGCTGT
>DASXWF010000310.1:0-10715 GCA_036503835.1 Polyangiaceae bacterium
GTCGGGTGCCGGCGCGGCGGTGGCCGGCGCGCTCGCGCTGACGGCCGCGGGGCTCGAGGCCGGTGCGGCGCTGCGGGTCGCCGGCGAGGCGCTCACCGGCGCCTGCCCGCGCTCCGGCCGCTCGCACGCGACCCCGGCGCAGAGCAGCGTGCCGAAGACTACAAGAGTCGAGTGCGTTCGGAACGATTCGTACATCGCCATCGTCCTCACCAGAGAAGGCGGCGCACCCTAGCAAGGGCGGGCTCCCGCGTGCCGAAAAAACCAGGACCTTGCCTGCCAAAGCGGTAGATTGTCCGCGCGTCGCGCTACCCGACAACGCGACGCAGGGATCCATGCAGCCCGCGAACCACCTCGAGTACGGGCCATTTCGCGTGCGGCTCGTGCTCCTCGGCCTGGCCTACCTCCTAGCGGCTTTCGGCGCATTGCTCGGCGCCATCGCGCTGCAGGCGACCGAAATCAGCTGCGTTCGTGGCGGCGGGGTGAGCTGCACGCTCGACCACGGCCCGTTCGAGGAGCCCTCGCTACCGTTTCGGACGAGCGCGGTGCGCCTCGACAAGATCGAAAAGGTGGGCAAGTCCGGGCGCTACGAGAACGGGCTGATCGCCCTTTTGGACGACGGTGCGCTCGAGCATCGAACGAAGGAAGTGAGTTACGAGGCGGCCGCGCCCGTTGCCGCGCGCTTGCGCGCGTTTCTGGATGATTCGAGCGCGGGCTCGTTCGTGGAACAGCTGCCGCGCAAGTGGGCGGTCCTGGCTTTCGGCCTCTTCGCTTGGATCGTCGCGGGAGCCGCAGGAAGATACGCGTTCAGCGGAGTCGGACGCGTTCGCGTCGTTCTGGCGGACGATCGCCGTGCCTTGCTGGTGACGCGAAGCTGGCTCGGGATTCCGTTTTCCACCCGTTCGATCCCGCTCGGTGGGCTCCGCGCCGTCGAGCTGGAGCTCGAGCCCCGCTCGGGAGCGCGCCAGCAAGCCGAGGAACGAGCTGGTCGGTTGCCGGAGTCGTTGCGGAGACCGCAGCGTCCGCCGGAGCGCGCTCGCCTCTCGCTCCGCACCGCGCACGGCTCGGTCCCGCTCGTGCGGGCCTACGTGTTCGAGCTCGTTGCCCTCGAGGAGGCGGCGGCACATCTCCGGCAGCTGCTCGCACTACCAGCGGCCCCCGCGGTCCTCACGGCGCCCGCGCAGCAAGCGCCGGGTTGTGTCGGCCGCGCCGTGGCCGCTTGGTTGGGCCTGCTCGTCGGAGCCGGTGGGGGGGCTCTGACCGTCGTGGTCCTCGCCGCCGTGACGGGCCGTGTCGTTTCGGACCCTTCCATGCAGGTCCCCGTGATCGCAACGATGCTGACCGGCTCGTGCCTCGGCGTCGTGCTGGCTCTGTATGCGGGAGCGCGCGGCGCCTGAGGAACGTCGTGCGCGGCCCGCGATCGGCTCAATCGGAATCGCAAGGCGCGTCGAGCTTCTGGCGCCGGCGCGCGGCTCGGCAGGCGCGGACGCTGCGATCGACGCCGATCGCGTCGAGACCGAGCGCGTTCGCGGCGGCGAGCACCGTGCCCTGGCCGCAGAACGGATCGACGACGGTGCGGGTCTCCGTCGCCGCCAGCAAGAAGCGGCAGGCCAGCAGGCAAGCTTCTTCCCCCATCGCCTTCTCGGAAGCCTTGAAGCCGCCGTCGCTCACGACATCGGGGAAGGGATGGCGGAATGCTGGTCGGGGGCTCCTCGAGAAACAGAGCAGGTGCGAATAGCCGGCGCGTCCGACGCTGAGCGAGCCCGGCGGCGTGCGACACACGATCTTGTGCCAGACGAGCTCGGCGCCCGACCCTTCTGCTCCTGACATGACCAGGAACGCCTTGTCGACCCACACGCCTTGCCGGAGGACGTCGCTCTGAAAGAAAATGGCCACGCCTTTCGGTGGAACCCAGTCGAGCACGGCGCGCGCGGCACCCACGAACCAGCTCCGCCAGCCTTCGAAGTCGCATTCGGGAAGCTCGGAAGCATCCGGTAGCGAGGTGATCACGCTCGTATCCGGCGCGGCCGGGTTCGAGCGCAGCCAATCGAGCGCCTCGTGATGGTGAACGGCGCGGAGCGCCGCGGTGGGTGTGGCTTCCAGGGTCGCTCAGAATACACCCAGCGGTTCGCCGACGCTCAACCCTTGATGCAGATCACTTGCTTGAGCTCGGCGGCGATCTCCACGAGGTCGCTCTGCTGCTCCATCACGTGGTCGATGTCCTTGTAGGCCTTGGGCGCTTCGTCGATCACCCCGGCGTCCTTGCGGCACTCGACGCCCTGTGTCTGGCGCGCGAGATCCGCGAGGCTGTAGGCCTTTTTTGCCTGAGAACGGCTCATGCGGCGGCCCGCGCCGTGGGAAGCGGATTCGAACGAGAGCGGGTTGCCCTTGCCGCGCACGATGTACGACTTCGTGCCCATCGAACCCGGAATGATGCCGAGCTCGCCGGCGCCCGCGCGGATCGCGCCCTTGCGGGTGATCAGCAGATCCTCGTCGAAGTGTCGCTCCTCGGCCACGTAGTTGTGGTGACAGGAGATCGGCTCGTCGAACGCGATGCGGTGGAAGAACTTGCGCACCGCGCCCTTCACGCGCTCGAGCATCAGCGCGCGGTTCAGCGCCGCGTACTCCTGCGCCCAGTACAGGTCGCGGCGGTACGCGTCGAACGCCGGCGTGCCGGCGAGAAAGACCGCCAGGTCGGGATCGATTAGCGCCTGGTTGTGCGAGAGCCGGCGCGCGCGTTCCATGTGGCGCTCCGCGAGCGAGGCGCCGACGTTGCGGCTGCCCGAATGGAGCATCAGCCAGACGGTGTTTTCGGTGTCGAGACACACCTCGATGAAGTGATTGCCGCCCCCGAGCGTTCCGAGCTGCAGGGCCGCCCGTCCCGCCAGGTGCCGAGCGACGCCGTCCAGCTCGGCGAAACGAGCCAAGAGCGCCCGCCCGCGTTCGGCGAGCACCTTGCCGGCCTCCGACCAGATCGCGCTGCGATGAGACGCGCGGCCGACGGGGACCACGGCCTCGATCGCCAGCCGGAGCTTGCGCAAATTGTCCGGCAGTTCCCCCGCGGTCGCGCTCGTCTTCACGGCCGCCATCCCGCAGCCGATGTCCACGCCGACCGCCGCGGGCGCCACCGCACCGCGCAGCGCGATCACGGAGCCCACCGTCGCGCCCTTGCCCACGTGCACGTCCGGCATCACCGCAACGTGATGCGCGACCCAGGGCAGGCTCGCGGCGGCCCGGAGCTGGCGGATCGCGTCCGAACCGACCTCGTGCGCGGGCGCCCAGGTGCGGATCGGAACGCGATCTCCGTTGATGATGGATGAGGACATCGGCTATTCCCTTTCCCGGCTGATCGGGGGAGGGGCGGACTGGAGCTCGTCGCGGGACGGCTCGAGCGCGAGCGGCCCGCCGGCGGCGGTGGGATCGAATCGGAAGCGGAGCTCGGGGATGCGCTTCACGGGAAGCGCCTCACACAGTCGAGTTCGGAGAAAACCCGCGGCGCGCTCGAAAGCCGCGAGGAATCCGGCGCTCGAAACGGAGGGGTCGTGGTTCGTCACGACGAACCAGATGCGTGCGCTCGAGCCGTCTCGAGTCAATTCGACTCGGGTGACGCGCGCGCCCTCGAGGCGAGGATCGGCGATTTCTCCGTCGAGAAGAGAATTCAATTCTTCGCGGAAGAGCTCCTCGAGTCGCTGGCCACGAAAGCCCGCGTTCGGAGCAAACTCGTCCCGCGACCGTTGCTGCTTGGCCATGGGAAACGTACCCTTGCCGTCCCTCGCAAGAAAGCGCGAGAGCGGCGTAAATACTGCTGAAAACGAGGATCGGGCTTACGCCGCGATCCAGGAGATGATCGAACGGTGAGCGCGTTGGGTTTTCGGCATCGGCATCATCTCCTCTCCGCGCGGGTCTTCGACCGCGCGCGTGAGCAGATATGCCACTTCCGAAGAATGCCGTCAAGCATCGAGCCTTGATCTCGGCGGAACGTCGCTTCAGTTTTCGTGCGTTCCCTGGCAGGATCGCGCGCCATGACCGCCGGGGCATCAGCAGAAGGCGACACCCTGTCGCGTTGGGTCTCGGGCGACGGTCAGAAGACCCTCGATGCGATCACCGCCGAGGCGATCGACGTGGTCGGCATCGTCGACCCGGAGCTCCGGATTCGCTACCTCAACTGGACGGTGCCGGGCCTGACGCGCGACTCCGTGGTCGGCAAGAGCGTCCTCGACCTGGTTCCTCCGGGATATCAGGATATCGCCCGCGACACGTACACGGGAGTGCTGAGGACCGGAGTCGGAACGCGCTTCGAAACGATCTACGCGGACGAGGCCGGGTTTCACATCTTCGACGTGCGCGTCGGGCCGATCCGTTCCGGCGGCGCGGTCATCGGCTTGATCGTGATCACGAACAACGTGACCGAGCAGCGCCGCGAGCAAGCCGATCGCGATCGCTTTTTTTCGCTCTCGCTCGACATGCTGGTGGTGGCGAGCCCGAACGGCCACTTCCGGCGCACCAACCCGGCTTTCGGGGAGACGCTCGGCTACGGGCAGGAAGAGCTTTGCAGCGTTGCCTTCGTGGACTTCGTCCATCCCGAGGACCGAGCTCGAACCCAGGAAGTCTTCGACAGCATCCTGCGTGGCACCCGCGTGTTCGACTTCGAGAATCGCTACCGCCGCAAGGACGGCGAGTATCGGGTGTTTTCCTGGCGCGCCACCGTCGATCCCGTGACCCGCGACGTCTACGCCGTGGCCCGCGACATCACCGCCTACCGAGCGACCGAAGCCCAGCTGCGCCAGGCGCAGAAGATGGAGGCCGTCGGTCAGCTGGCGGGCGGTATCGCCCACGACTTCAACAATCTATTGCTTGCGATCCTGGCGAACGCCGAGCTCGCGACGGAGGCGGTCCCCCAGGGGTCGGAGGCGGCCGAGTGCCTCGCCGAGATCGAGAGCGCCGGCGCGCGCGCGGCGGCCCTGACGAATCGGCTGCTCGCCTTCAGCCGGCGCCAACCCTTCCGGCCCGTCGCCGTCGATCTGAACAAGCTCACCCGCGGCCTGATGAAGATGGTGCGGCGCCTGCTGCCCGAGAACATCGACATCGATCTCTGTCCCGGGCACGAGCTTGCCGCCGTCAGCGCCGACCCCACGCAGCTCGAGCAGGTCATCGTCAACCTGTGCGTCAACGCGCGTGACGCCATGGAAAATGGCGGCACGCTCACGATCGCCACGGAGAACGTCGCGTTCGAGCCCGGCGATCGCGAGACGCGTCCCTGGGCAAAACCTGGGCACTACGTGCTCCTCGCGGTCACCGATACCGGTGTGGGCATGAGCGCGGAGGTACGCGAGCGCGCGTTCGAGCCCTTCTTCACGACGAAGGGCGCGCACCGCGGGACCGGTCTCGGGCTGTCGACCGTCTACGGCATCGTGCAGCAGCACGCCGGGATGGTCCACGTTCGGAGCGAGCCCGGTCGCGGAACGACGATCGAGATCTACCTTGCCGCCGAAACGCTGCTCGCGGCGGACGTCGCGGGCAAGAGCGAGCCGGCGTCGCCGCGAGGACACGAGACGATCCTGCTCGCCGAAGACGAGGAGCGCGTGCGTCGAGCGCTGGTTCAGATCCTCGAACGCGCGGGTTATCGCACGCTCGCCGCGGCGAACGGGGTGGAGGCGGTCCGCTTGCTCTCCGAGCAAACGGACCCCGTGCAGCTGGTGCTCCTCGACGTGATCATGCCCGAGCTCGGAGGCCCCGAGACCTGGGAACGCATGCGAAACCTCCGCGGCGACCTGAGGGTGCTCTTCACGAGCGGCTACGCCGACGATCGGAACCTCGCGCGCCTGCCTCCGGACGCCGAGGTCATCGGCAAGCCGTTCCGGACCGAGGAGCTCCTGAGCCGGATTCGCCGCAAGCTCGACGAGTGACGCGTCAATCGAGCGGCTCGGCGTCCGCGTCGCGGACGACTTCGACGCCTTCCTTTTGCGCGGGACCCTGGAACAACACCACGTCTCCGTACTGGTCGACCCGCAACCAGATGCTGCCGTCGTCGCTTCGATACTCGGTGCTTCCGTGCGGGCCGCCGCTCGACTTCAAGACCTTGATCTCGCTCGATCCGTCGAGCCTGCCTTTGACCGTGTCGCTCCGGCGATCGACGATGACCCCGGATTTGCCGTCCAGCGTCGAGTAGTGGCCGACTTGGCGCGAGCGTTGAAACTTGGTCGGCTCGTTGCCCGTCGTGACCTCGCGCTCTTCGGGCGCGGCCGGTTGGGGGGCGCCCGAACCGCCGCAGGCCCCCACGAGCGCGGCGAGCAGCGCGACCCGAGCGCTCCAATGCCTGGGCGCCATCAGAGTGCTCCCTTGGCTTTCAATACGCTGCAGATGTTCTGCGCGTCGTAGCTCGAGCTCCCCCGTGCGACGAGCTGCGAGACGACCGCCTCCTTGAGCGTTCCGAAGCAGCGATCGCCGGCGATCTCGCGCGAGAACCGGGCGTTCTCTTCGTCGGGCGGCAGTCCGAGCCCGGCCTTGACCGCGAGGCCCAGGTCCTGATCCGAGCAGGCCGGCGCGTTCACGGGCATGCCTTCGAGTGCGCGGCGGAAGAACGGGACTGCGAGGTGGTGATTCAGCTTGGCGCGCACGAGCTTACCGAACTGAAAGGGCACGTCCGGCGGGGGCGAACCGACCTTCAGAAAATCCTGCATCGCGCGCAGACACTCGCCGCCGTCGTAGGTCTCCGAAAGGCAACTCTGGAATGCCACTCTGGACACTTCGAAGCGTCGGGTCATGAAGCGTTCACTCTTGGCGAGCGCCGGGTAACGCTGGACGAGGCTCTCCGCGCTGCGGAAGGCCCCGTAGCTCGCGGTCCGCGAGCCGTACTGGGCGAGCAAGCCCGTCGCGGCGCGTTCGAGCAAGGCGTCCCACTCCGCGTTGCGCTTCGCCGGCGGCACGTCCTCGATGTGATCGAGCAGCTCCTGCCATTGCGACTTCTCCGCGAGCGCCTTCAGATCCGTGAGGGTGTACCCCTTCCCCGAACCCTCCTTGGCGTAGGGCGCGCTCGGCAAGCGCCGGAACGGCGGTCGCGGCGGCTCGAGCCGCACGAGGGTCTCTTCCTCTGCGGTCGCGGGCGCGAGTCCGCTCGTGGCCGGCTTGGACGTCACCTGGGCACAGATCGCCTTGGGATCCGAAGCGCTGTTCGTGGCGGCGGCGGCGGTCGTGGGTGGCGGCGACTCGGGCGCTGGGACCGGGCCTGCGGCGGGCGAATCAGCAACCTTGGGGGGCGGCTCCTGTGTGCTCGGGCCGCCGCAGGCCACGCTGATCCCTCCCGCAAGCATCAACTGAATCGCAAGCCTCTCGATGTGCATTCCCGCTCTTCCTTTCGCCTCCGAGCCTCCGGGCGATGAAACTTTACGCTGGCACCACGCCCCTTCTCCCCCGCGTTGGCAATCGAAAACGGACAAAAGCGACACACCTCCGATTGGCTGGCCCAGGGCCGTTTTCCCGCTGTCCCGCGATGCCGAGCGCCCGCGGCGTGCGGCCATGCTATTAGGCCGGCCGCACGCAATGCTGTTTCGCTTACTGAAGCCCGCCCTCTGCGACGAGCGCGACGTCGTGTTTCTCAAGCTCGCGCTCGTCATCACGCTGGTGCAGTTGCCTTGCGCGGCGCTGCTGATTGCCCTCGGCTCGTTCAGTTGGTGGCTCGCACTCGGCTACTGGGCGCTCTGGGGCATCTTCTTTTTGGATCGGTACATCCTGATGCTGCACTGCGTGTCGCATCGGCCGCTGTTCCGGGGACCGTATCGAGCGCTCGGCAGCTACATCACCGTGGTGCTCGGCATGTTCTGTGGGGAGACGCCCGAGACGTACTTTGCCCACCACATGGGCATGCACCACAAGGAAGGCAACGGCGCGGCCGACCTCAGCAGCACGATGCCCTACCAGCGCGACAGCTTCCTGCACTGGTTGCACTACTTTACCAAGTTCCTGTTCGCGGGCCTCCCGCTCTTGGCGCGCTATCTGTATTCGGCCGGCCGCAAGCGCCTCGCGCGCCGCGTGCTCGTCGGTGAGCCGCTGTTCTGGGGCATGGTCGCGCTGGTCGGGATCTTCTCGGGTTGGCAGGCGGCCTTCGTGGTGTTCGTCGTGCCGGTGTTCGTGGTGCGGATGTTGATGATGATGGGCAACTGGGCCCAGCACGCGTTCGTGGACCCGAACGACTCGGCGAACCCGTTTCGAAACAGCATCACGTCGATCAACACGCGCTACAACCGGCGCTGTTTCAACGACGGTTACCACATCGTTCACCACTTCCAGCCGGGCCTTCACTACACGGAGATGCCCGTGGAATTCGAGAAGAACCGGGCGAGTTACGGCGCGGCGGACGCGGTCGTGTTCGACGGGCTCGACTACTTCCAGGTCTGGCTCTGTCTGGTGGCGGGTCGCTTCGAGCGCCTGGCTCGTGCGTTCGTGCGCCTGCCGGGCGCTCCCGCGCGCACCGACGCAGAGGTCATTGCGCTGCTCAAGTCGCGCCTGGTGCCGATCCCGGCGAACGCGGGGTAGGCGCAGGGGCGCGCGCCGCTGGGCCGGCCGGGGCGCCGAGCGCCCTTTCCGGGAACTTCGCGTGGCCCGGGCTTGTCGGATCGAGGCATGTGGAGACGCGCGCTCCGGCGGGTGATGTCTTGGTTCGGTGTTTCGGCGGGCTTTCTCGCGGTTGCCCCGGGAGCCGAGGCCGACTGGGTGCAGGGCACGCGCTCCGAGGAGCTCCGGGAGCGAACGCACGCCGTGAGCCTCACGCTGAAGCCGGGCCACGCGGAGCTCGTCGTGCAGAGGACGGTCTTCAACGGTGGACCGCGCCACGATCAGGCAGAGTTCTGGATCAATCTGCCGAGCGAAGCCGTGGCGATCGGCCTGTCTACTCTCGGCAGCTTGGCGGGACGCCCGCACTGGTTCGAAGGGGAGTTGCTCGAGGCGGAAGCGGCGGCGGCGCGCTACCGCGAGCTGACCGGCATCGGCGGTTACTATCCGAAGGATCCGGCGCTGCTCTCCTGGCGCTCCCAGCAGCTGCTCGCCTTGCAGGTGTTTCCGTGTCCCCCCGGCGCGCTCAAGAGCGTCGAGTACACGCTCGTCGTCCCCACTCACTACCGTGACGGCGCGCATCATCTCGAGCTGCCCGCGCTGGGCACCGAGGAGCTGCCGGCGACGATCACGCTGCGGCAGCGCCCGGAAGACGCAGTCCTCGTGGGCGGCGCCGCGCCTCCGCGCGTGATCCGGCCCGAGGCGGGTGCGCCGCTGGACTTCGCCCTTTCGGCGCGCGGCGCGCCGCGGCTCGGCGGCGAGCTCGTGACCCGGGAGTTCGCGTCCGGCCGCGTGCTCTTGCGCTACGCGGCGTACGCCGGTCCGCGCCTCTCCACGGTGCCGCCCAAGGCGCACGTCGTCGCCGTCATCGACGCTTCGCTCTCCACGGACGCGGGGTTCGCCGAGCGCGCACGCGCGGCGCTCGACGGCTACCTTTCGCACTTCGGGGACGCTCACGTCGAGGTGTTGACCTTTCATCGTCGCGTCGAGCGCGCGTTCGGAGCCTTTCGACCGCTCGCCGAGGCACGCAGCGCGCTCTCGCAGCTGGCCGTGGTCCGCAAGAACGGCAGCGACGTCGACCGCGCCCTCTTCGAAGCGGATCGGCTGCTCTCCACGGCGCCGCCCGGCAGCGCGCGGCGCATCGTGCTGCTCACCGACGGTCTCGCCCGCGAGGGCCTGACCGGTGAGCGCTTGCGCGCCGCGACGAGCCAGGCGGGCGCTGTCACGCACCTCGGCATCCTGAGCGAAGGTTCGTCCTCGCTCGCGCGCGACGATGCGCATCCCTGGGCGGAGGGCCTCGCCGCGACCCGCGGAGTCGTCTGGCAAGCCCACGCGCGAGAGGGTGAAGCGGATGCCGCGCGCCGTGTGTTCGAGGAATGGGCACGCCCGCTGCGTTTCCACGACTTCCGCGCGCTTTCCGCGGACCCTGAGCTGGTGGAAACGCTGGAGGTCATTCCGCCCGTGCTCGACGAAGGACAGGGCGTCGAAGCGCTCCTGCTCGCGGAGCGGCGTGTCCCGTGGCTCGCGTTCGAGGGCAAGCTCTGGACCGAGAATGTGCGCGCGCGGCTCGAGCCCGATGCTCGGGGGGAGAAGCTGTGGTCGGCGCTCGTGTTCGGTTCGCCGTTGCTCGACGATCTCAGCGAACCCGAGATGATGACGCTGGCCCTGAGCGGCGGTGCCGTCTCGCCGGTCACGAGCTACCTCGCGATCGAGCCCGGTGTCCGTCCTTCGACCGAGGGACTCGACTGGGGTCGTCTCGGCGGCGGTTTCGGCGCGGGCCAAGTCGGCGTGCGCAGCGGCGGCACGACCGTTTCGGGACGCGGGCCCGCGCTCGATCGGCAAGCCTTTCTCGATCGCACTCTCGCCGACGACTATCGTCGCTGCGGAGGTCGCCCCGGAACCGCGACCGTCACCTTCGAAACCACCGCCGCGGAAATCGCTCACGTCCAGACCCTCGCCGTGAAAGACGCCGACAAACTCGTCGAAGCCTGCCTCCGCGAATCGCTCTGGGCCCTGGTCCTGCCCACGGCCTTCTACGAGCCGTGGAACAGCTGGTCGGTGAATCTCTAGAAACCGACGGGGCAGCCCTGCCGCCGGCGCGCCCTCGACACGCCCGCTCGTGGAAGGCGCCCTCGTCCGCTACTCGACGAGCGTTCCGCGCTCGATGCTCC
>DASXWF010000311.1:0-4386 GCA_036503835.1 Polyangiaceae bacterium
CTCGGTCGAGACCGACCAGTCGAGGAAGCGCCCGCCCCGGCCGTCGAAGTTGCGGAAGGCGCGGAAGGCCTGAAAGGCGGGCGTCTTCTCCTCGATGCGCGCCCAGTGAAATGCCGAGGTCACGCCGTGCTCGGCGAAGCGCCCGAGCGCTTCGGCCGCGGCGAGCCCGCCGCTCATGTGGTCGAGCGCGCCGAAGCTCCATTCGCCGATCGAGATACCGCGCCCGGGGTAGTTCTGCGCGACCCAGCGCTTGAGCCGCGGCAAGAGCTCCACCGGCTCGTTGATCCAGGATTCGTCCTTGTAGTCGGGATCCCAGAGGGCGCGGGTCGAGCGCAGGCGGCGCGCGGCGCTCTCGGAATCCGTCTTGTGGCCTCCGTAGACGCCCTCGGCCTGCGGGTAGAAGTGCACGTCGAGCACGTCGAGCAGGCGCGTTCCCGTGCGCTTCTCGTGCTCGGCCAGCTGCTTCAAGTACCAGGGGATGAGCGGCACGTCCCCGTGCGCGCGCCGATCGAGGCGCAGCCCGACGCCGCCCTGCTCGACGTCCTTCGCCGAATAGAAGTACTCGGTCCAGCCCCACGGCGCGGGCCCCGCGATCGTGGCTTCGGGATCGGCGCGGCGAATGGCGCTCGCGTAACGCAGGGTGCGATCGAGGAGCTCGTCGTACGAGAGCGGCTGCGGATGAACGTCGCGGTGCGTGACGTGCCAGAGGTTCGGCTCGTTATCGAGGATGTACTGGTGCACGCCGCGCGCCCCGCGCGCGGCGTCTTGCTCGCGGAGCTTCCGAATCCATTGTTCGATGAGCTCGGGCGGAGCGGCCACGCTCGTCTGCGTCGGCGCGCCCGGCGCGAGCTTCGTCCCGTCTTTCTTGAACCCGTCGCCGGCCTCGGGGCGGTGCGGGTCGTGCGCGCGCTGCTCGCCGAAGCTCGCTTTCGGAAAGCCGCTCGAGGTCCGATCCTTGGCGACCCAGCCGATCAGCGGAACGACGAGCGCGACGGAGAGCTTGTTCTCGTGCGCCTCGTCGATCCAGTCGGAGAGGCGTATTTTCTCGTCGCCGACGTTCTCGAAGAACCAGTCGCTGCCCGTGTTCCAGGCGCCGAGCTCCCAGTTGTGACGAGTCATCGGATTGCCGCCGATGCGCACCGCGCTCTCCCCGGTCTTGATGACGCCGTGCGAGATACCGTAAATCAAGGGGCTGATCGCGTGCGCCGGGCGATCGCAGCGGACCTTGAGGCGCGCGGGCCGCGGCGGCAACGTTCCGCTCCAGCCGCTCTTCGGTCCGGGCTCCGTGAGCACGACCTTGTCGATCTCGACCCAGAAGTCGCTGCCGAGCACGCGAGCCGCCTGGAGCACGATGCGATCGAAGCTCGCGTCCGTGGGATTCAATTCCTGGAACGGCACGAGCACCTCGCGCCAGCCGTCGTCGAGCTCGGCGACGTAGCGCTCGGCGACGCGGACGCGCGGGAACGTGTTCGGCTTCGCGCTTTCGCTGCCCAGCGAGAGATCGAGAAATTCGCTCGGCTCGGCGCGCGCGCGGTAGCGAAAGACCACGGCGCCGGCGCGCCGCCCCGGGCGCTCGCGGCGCAGCACGAAGCCGCCGAACTCGCTGAAGCGCACGCGCGCCGGTCCGGCGTCGGCGAGCTCGCGCGCGCCCCAGCCCCAATCCTTCCAGCCTTTGCCGAGGCTTCCGTCGAAGGCGGCCTCGAGCACGGCGTACGGCAAACGCTCGCGCGCGGCTCCGGCCGCCGCGGGCGGAGGCGGCTCGTCGGGCTCGCCGCGGTTGACCGTCACTGCCACCGCGATCGTGGCGGCGACCGTCGAGAGCACGGCGAGCGCCGCGATCTTCGCGCCGCGCAGCCGGTTCCGCGCGCGAGGTTCGGTCACGCGGTCAACGCCCGCCGCGCAGGGTCGCGTCTCCGGTGCGAACAGCGTCCGAAACGCGCGCGACGAAATGGCCGAGGCTCGCGTTTTCTTCGATGAATTTCCGCGCGGCTCGGCCGATGCGCGCGGCTTCCTCGGGGTTTGCGAGCATGCGCTCGATCGCGGAGCGGAGCGCGCCCGGGTCCGCGGGCGGCACGTACACGCCGGTCTCGCCGTCGCGGATCGTGTCGGTCTGCCCGCGCGTCTTGGTGGCGATGACGCACTTGCCCATGGACATCATTTCCAGGATGGTCGCGATGCCCGTCTGGTAGTCGTTCTCTCGGATCGGTACGACGGCGAGCGCCGAGCGAGCGTAGAGCTCGCGAAGCTCGAAGCGGTCGAGCTTGCCCCAGCTGACGCCCGCGGGCAGCGCGCGCGTCGGGCCGAGCTTGTGCTCGATCCACGGGCTGCCCGCCGCGATCTGCAGGCGCACCGGCAAGCCCTGGATCGCGTCGATCAGCGTGTCGTAGTCGCGCAAGAGCTGCCCCGCGGCGCAGATCAGGTCGCGCTCCGGCTCCGTCCCGTTCGGCTTGAAGAACTCCGGGTCCGCGTGGAAGTAGATGCGCTCGACCTTCTTCGCCTGGACACCCAGCGTGTCGATGGCGTGACGTTCTTCGGAGGTCGAATACACGAGAAACCGGTCGATCTGCCGCGCCGCGCGCCCGTACCGAAACAGCACCTGCTTCTTCTGGGGGTAGAGCGTGTGCGCGATCATCGTGTGCGAAGGCCGCCGCGGGTTCGCCTTCATCAGCACCGCCAGCGGCAACCCGATGTCCTCGCCCGTCGTCAGGACGGCGTCGTAGCGCCGGCTCTTGCGAAAACCGAGGTAGGCGACGGCCGCGGACGGCCCGAGCGTGCGCAGCACACCCTTCGCGACCGGATCGCGGGAGCGCTCGGCGTCCGCGAAATCGATGATGTCGGCCCCGAGCGTCGTCGCGAGCTCGAAAACATCGAGCCGCGGCTCACGTCCGTCCGCAATGGCTCTGCGCATCGGCTCGCCGAAGCGCCCCGCGGCGAGAATCAGGACATTCATTGCTGGTTTGCCCGGCCGGGTGTACGTGACATATGCACGGACCGCGGCAACCTGGGAAGAGCCTTCGGCTAGGCCCGGTGGCCGGGCGGGTCCTCGCTGTCCGCTCTCGCGTTCGGTCTACTTTGACGCGCGGGGTTCGCGGGCGAAAGCTCTACCCTCCCGAGGCCCGACGTTCCCGGAGATCGGCACGCATGAAATACGACAGTGTGGAAGAGGAGGAAGAGGCCCCGCGCGCCCCACAGGCCGACCTGATCAAGAGCTACCTCGCCTTCGGCGCGCGTGCGGTGCGCAGGCACCGCCTGCTGATGCTCATCACGTTCCTGGTCGTCTCGTCGCTCGTCCTCGGCGTCGCGAGCCTCTTGCCGAAGAGCTACTATTCCGAGATCCGCCTGGTGCTGCAGGATCCCGGCGCGCTCAGCACGGACAATCGCGCCGATCCCTTCGCGGGGGCGGAGACGACGATCCTCCGGCAAAACACGCTCGAGTCGATCGTGAAGCAAACCGGCCTGGTTCACACGTGGGAGAGCACGCTGACACCGCTCCAGCGCCTGAAGAATCGCGTGCTGAACCGAAGCAGCGCCGCCCTGTCGGAGAAAGACAAGACCGACGTGCTGGTCGGCATGCTCGGCAACCGCTACTCCATCGATACCTGGGGCGGTAAACTCACGATCTCCATCGAATGGCCGGAGCCGAAGATGGCCGCGCGCCTGGTGGAGGCCGCGGAGCAGACCTACCTCCAGAACCGGCACGGCATCGAGGTGGCGAGCCTCGGCGAGTCGATCGCGATCCTGGAGAAGCACGCCGCCAAGGAGCGCAGCTCGATCGTCGAGATCACCGAGCGCATTCAGAACCTGCGCAAGGCGCGCCGCGAGCAGAAGAGCGCGAACCTCGCCAAGTTGGCCACGCCCGAGCCGACCGCATCGAGCGAGCCGGCGCCGCGCGTCGTGCGCCGCGCGCCGGCCCCCGTGAACGTCGCGGCGGATCCCGAGATCGTGAAGCTCAAGGTCTTGCTCGACGCCAAGGAGAACGCCATCGCCGAGCTCGAGCGCGAGCGAAACGGGCGGCTCGCGGCCCTGCGCGGTCAGGAGCGCGAGCTTTTGCTCCGCTACACGGAGGTGCATCCGGAGGTGATCCGCGTCCGTCAGAACATGGAATCGATCGCCCGCGAGACCACGCAGGTGACCCTGTTGCGCGGCGAGACGGACACGCTCAAGACTCAAATCGCCGATCGCACGGCGGCCTTGACGGGTTCCGCCGCGGCGGGGGGGGCGGGCGTGGTGGTCAGCGCCGGGCCGACTCCGGCTGCGGGCATCACCAATCTTCCGCCCGCGGTGCTGTCTTTGATGGATGAGGGCACGGACGACATCGATCCGACCATCACCTCGCAGTTTCAGTACGCGGTCTCGAAGTACAGCGGGCTGACCGCCGAGATCGAC
>DASXWF010000312.1:0-3716 GCA_036503835.1 Polyangiaceae bacterium
CCGCGTCCCGCGCCAAGACCGGCGGCTGGCACGAAAGCTCCGGCAAAGGGCGGGTCGACTCCCGACTTCGGCTACTGAGCGCCGCGCGATTCGCGCGAGTGAAGCCCGTGAAGCGGCCGATTTTCCGCACCGTTGTGGCGATGTCGCGCGCCGCGTCACGCGGGCGGGGCGGGTCACCGCGTGAAGGAAATTTGCGCCGAGAGTGACGGGCGCGAAAAAACCCGTCGACCGACTGCGATGAACTGCGTGTGAAGCAAAACACCGTCGAAGATCCGGGCATCGCACACGCGCCACACGCGGGACACATGCGCCACACGCGCTGACGCCGCGGCGACTCGACGCGCGCGCGTCAAAGGATCGAATGCGCGTTGCTAACCAAATTCCCCACACTGTAGGTTTGAAAAAGTGTACGCTCGCGCTCGTTCGAACTTCCGAGTTCGAGCAAATCTGTCACATCGTGACTTGACGGAAAAAGAATTGGGGTGGATGATGGAACCAATATCGGGTCCGAGTAGGGAAGCTTTCGCAGGCGCTTGTGTTGATCCCGCCACGATGACGGGAGCTCTTCCAGACCCGCGAGTGCGGCCAAAGAGTCCGAGCTTCCGGCCCGGGCTGAGGGAATGGATGGAACGAGATCAGGACAGCCGAAGCTCCATCGTGATCATCGAGGCCGGCGCCGGATGGCCTGCGTGGATCACCGAGTACCAGCAGCGAGCGCCGAATGCTTCGGTGATCGCACAGACGGCCAACGAGCCCGCGAGCGCGTTCCGGACGCGCGTGCTCGCGCGCCTCGAGGAGGCCAGACGCGGCTCTTCGCCGCTCAGCGTCGGCATCGTGTTGTGTGTCGAAGGTGCGACGGCTGAGCAGAAGGAAGCCCGCGTCGCCATCTGCCGGATCATCGTGAATCAGCTCTCGAGCGCGGGCGATCTGGTGCTCGCGGCGAACGAGGGCGCGGAGCCCTTCAAGCACGAGCTCTTCGCGCTCGCGGGGGAGCTCTGCGAGGGAACGACCGTGCCGCACGTCAACGTGCGCGTGCGCTTCGCCGTGAGCGAGAGCGGGACCATGCCGTCGGTCCTCCCGCGCACGTTCAGCGAGCGGACCAAGGCGACCGGCAGCTTCTGACGAGAAGGCCCCCGAAATCCAGCGGCGGGAAGCGACGCCGCGCGAACGTGCCTCGTCAGCTCGGCAGGTCGAGCGGATAGCTCGGGACCGCGCCGCGCATGGCGCGCGCGAAGGTGTGGCAGAGCGAGACCAGACCCCACGCCAATCCGACGACGACGCCCCCGTCCACGATCCCACGCCAGGGTGGTGCCAGGCGGCGGACCAAGATCACCGCGATGCTGATGGCGGCAACGATCGACCAGGAGGTCAGGAGCCGCCGCGGTCGCGCGTGGATGAGGCCCATACAGTAGAGGGGAGCCAGGAAGGAGAGGAGCGACAGGGGCTGCGCCGCCAGGTGGAAAGCGCGTGCCACCGTGCGAGGCACGAACGCCTTCTGAAAACCCCGGTAGCCCTCGGAGTAGAGGCTGACGAGCACCCAGCCGGTGTAGATCGCGGCCTGCACCGTCGTGAGCGCGCCGGAGCGCAACGGTTCGAGCGCGATCGGCGTGAGCCTCACGAGGGCCTGAGCGAGGAGGAGCGCCACCCCCAAGATGCCCCACGTGGCGACGGCGAGCGAGGGGCGCCCGACGAGGCTGGAGTCCGTCTTGACACGCAAGGTCCCGTGTCTAACACTGGCCCGCCGCTCGTTACCAGGGGCGAACAGGCCGCGTTGAGTTTCGAAGCATGGCCAAAGGCAACGGAGAGCGCGTCGCGATCGTCGCCGGGGTCCGCACCCCTTTCGCGAAGCAGAGTACGGCGTACAAAAATCTGACCGCGCTCGATTTGGGCAAGCTGGCCGTCGCGGAGCTCCTGCAGCGAACCGCGATCAAGCCGAGCGAAATCGGGCAGGTCGTCTACGGGCAGGTGATCCCCTCGGTCGCGGTGCCGAACATCGCGCGCGAAATCGTGCTCGGCGTGGATCTGCCACGCAGCGTCGAGGCGTACAGCGTGTCGAAGGCGTGCATCACGAGCTACCAGACGACCGTGAGCGTCGCGGAGTCCATTCTCGCCGGCGTGATCGACTGCGGCATCGCGGGCGGCGCCGACAGCGCGAGCGACATCCCGATGGTGACGAGCAAGCGCTTGTCGGACGCGTTGCTCGGCGCGAGCCGGGCGCGGAGCTTCGGCGCGAAGCTCGGATCGTTTCGCGGCGTCGCGGCGCGTGACCTCGTGCCGGTACCCCCGGCGCTGAAGGAGCCGTCGACCGGACTCACCATGGGCGAGAGCGCCGAGAAGATGGCGAAGGAAAACGGCATCTCGCGCGCCGCTCAGGACGAGCTCGCGCACCGCAGCCACACGCTCGCGGCGCAAGGCTGGGCCGACGGGCGCCTGGCCGAAGACGTGATGACGGTGTTCGCGCCGCCTGCGTACGAGGCCTTTCACGAGGACAATCTCGTGCGCAAGGATTCGGAGCTCGAGGCGTACGCGAAGCTCAAACCCGTCTTCGACCGCAAGTACGGGACGATCACGGCGGGCAACAGCTCGCCGCTCACGGACGGCGCGAGCGCGCTGCTCGTCATGCGCGAATCCAAGGCGAAGAGCCTGGGCTACCGCCCGCTCGGCTTCATCAGGAGCTGGGCGTTCGCCGGGGTCGATCCTTCCGAGCAGCTCCTGCAGGGCCCGGCCTACGCGGCTCCCGTCGCGCTCGATCGCGCCGAGCTCAAGCTCAAGAACATGGATCTGGTCGACCTGCACGAGGCGTTCGCCGCGCAGGTGTTGAGCAACACGCAGGCTTTCGAGAGCGACGCCTTTGCCCAGCAGAAGCTCGGCCGTGACAAGAAGCTCGGCGTGCTCGACTGGGAGCGCGTGAACGTGCTCGGCGGCTCGATCGCGCTCGGTCATCCGTTCGCGGCGACGGGGGCTCGCCAGATCCTGCACACGCTGCGCGAGCTCCGCCGCCGCGGCGGAGAGTTCGCGCTTTGCACCGCGTGCGCGGCCGGCGGGCTCGCGGCGGCGATGGTGCTCGAGGCCGCATGACCGGGCAGGGACGTGCACTCACGCTGGAGCGCCGTGACGACGGCCTCGCGGTGATCCGTATCGACGTTCCGGGTGAGGCGCTGAACACCCTGCGCGGCGACTTCGCCGCGGAGCTCGAAGCGCTGGTCGCGGAGATCGCGGCCACGCCGGAAATCCGCGCGGTGGTCGTCGCTTCGGGCAAGCCCGACGGCTTCGTGGCCGGCGCGGACGTGAAGCAGCTGCTCGCGGTGAAGACCGCGACCGAAGCCGCCGAGCTCTCCCGCACGGGCCAGCGCGCGCTCGATCGACTGGCCGAGCTCGAGAAGCCCGTGGTGGCGGCGATTCACGGCGCGTGCCTGGGCGGCGGGCTCGAGATCGCGCTCGCGGCGCAGGCGCGCGTGGCGAGCACCGACGACAAGACGCGCCTGGGCCTGCCCGAAGTGCAGCTCGGTCTCTTGCCGGGCCTCGGTGGGACCCAGCGCCTGCCGCGCCTGATCGGCTCGGAGAGCGCGCTCGACCTGATCCTCACCGGCAAGCAGCTCGACGCCAAGCGCGCGCTGCGCGCGGGGCTGGTCGACGAGATCGTGCCGCCCGCGATCCTGTTCGACGTGGCCGCGAAGCTCGCGCTCGCGCGCGCGAACGGCTCCGACAAGGGCCGC
>DASXWF010000313.1:0-2308 GCA_036503835.1 Polyangiaceae bacterium
GCGCGACACAATCGGTGATCGGCTTCACCGATGCTCTGATGGTAGCACCTCTCGGCGACGAGGCACTCGCCGCGACGACCACCGGGGGATTCAACGCCTTCATGTTCATCATCCTGCCGATGGGCTCCGTGTTCATCGTGCAGAGTTTCACCGCGCAGCTTCGCGGTCGCGGGGAGCTCGCTGCAGCGCGCCGTTACGCTTGGTACGGACTCGCGATCGCCGTGGCGGCGGGACTAATTGCGGCGCTCGCCATTCCGTTCGTGTCGGAAGCGCTCCATTTTTTCGGTTACGCGCCCCGCGTTCACGAGCTCATGACGCAAAACCTCTCCATCCGACTCCTGTCGGTGGGCGGTGCGGTCGGCACCGAGGCACTCGGCAACTTCTACGGCGGGCTCGGCAACACCCGACCAGCGCTGAGGGCAGGGCTCGTCGCCATGTCGCTCAACGTAGCGCTGAATTGGCTGCTCATCGAGCCTCATTTCGGGCTCCCCGGTTACGGTGTCGTCGGCTCTGCCACCGCCAGCGTGATTGCTACCTGGGCCGGATTTTTCGCCATCGGATGGGGATTTTTGCGCGACGGCGCGAGCTCGCCGCGGGGGTTTCGGCTCTCCGAGTTCCGCCGGGTGCTTCGTTTCGGCTTGCCGAACGGTGTCAACTGGTTTCTCGAATTCTCGGCCTTCATCCTCTTCATCAACGCCGTGGTCGGGCACCTCGGAACCACGGAGCTTGCGGCCTTCAACATCGTGATGCAGATCAACAGCATCTCGTTCATGCCCGCATTCGGGCTCGCCTCCGCCGGCGCTATCCTCGCGGGTGAAGCCATCGGCCGGCGCGCTCGGGGCGAGGTCTGGCCCATCGTTCGGCTCACGGGCGCCGTCGCCGCCAGCTGGATGACCGCGGTCGGGGTCGTCTACTTCGTGATCCCCGAACCGCTCGTCGGAATGTTTCTGCCGCGCGGCGAAGTCGCGGGAAACCTGCTCGCGATCGGCGCCACCATGCTCGGGCTCTCGGCCTTCTGGCAGCTCTTCGACGCCTTCGGACTCACACTGAGCGAGGTGCTGCGGGCCGCGGGCGACACGCTCTTCTGCATGATCGCCCGCATCGTCCTCGCCTGGCTCGTGTTCATGCCCTCGGCCTGGTTCCTGGTGCGCACGGGCAGCGGCGGAACCCTCGGCGTCATCGCGTGCATGGCGGGGTACATTGCCCTACTCGCTGCCACCTTCGCGCTACGCTTCGCCTCGGGCCACTGGAAGCGCATCGAGCTGGTGGAAGAGCCGGCGGTCGTCTAACACTACTGTCAGAGTCTTTGGAGGAACAGATCTCGATCGACATCAGAGACCGCACGCCACGCGAGTGCTCTGGCGAGGCCAAAGCCAGCTGTTTTTTTGGTCGAGGGGGGGCGCGATACGTTGCAGCGAAACTGCCGGGACGGCACTCCCACGCGAAGCGCCAAAGCCCCGGAGGAAAAGCAAATCTCTGGCAGTAGTGCTAAGATCGGGAGTGCCGTTCGCGATTGATGGTCGCGAAGGCGAACGTTTGTTGTTGGGTGCCGCTGCGGGTGCGGTCGTGCCCGCTCAACGGGCGCGGTTCGGTCAGACGAACGAGCGTGCCGATGATTCGATGGAAGAGCGCGCCGAGCTCCGGCTCGATCGGTCCGATGAATCCCATCGCCTCGGCGGTTTCGAGGCAGGCGAGTGTTTCCCGCGCCGAGGCCGCCGCGGTCTGAAACCGAGCCTGCCGATTCCTTCCGCGACTGTAGGCCCCCTCGGCGACATTGAGTGGGACGCTGATCAGAGCGCGCTCCATCTGGTCGGCGAGACCGAACTGCGCGCGCGCAGCACTCGCACCCTAGGAGCCAACCGACGCACCAACTCGAGCACGACAGCGTAAATTTCGAGCGACATGACGAACCTCCCGTCCTCCCAACTCGAGGACCCCACCCCCACGCCGGCGCGCGCAGGCGCGGTCAAGGCTCGCTCGCGCAGCGAGCGACCGCGCGCTTGCGCGCGGCCCCGGCCTTGACCGTGCCGAGCACGCCGGCAAGCTCAAAGATCCCGAGACGAGCCTCCCCTCGCCACTCGCCCTTCTCACCGTCCATCGTGTGCATCCCCGCAGTGCGTGAGCACCGCCCCTCGCGCCACTCCCCGCCCCCCCAAAATCACTCCCTCTGCCTCTGCCCTCTGCCCCCCACCTCTGCCTCTGACCCTCCCCCTACCTCTAACCCTGCCCCTCCCTCTTACCCCTGGCCCTACCTCTGCCCCTGCCCCTACCCCCCCGCGTCCCTCACCCCCCCTGCCTCCGCTGAAAC
>DASXWF010000314.1:0-4174 GCA_036503835.1 Polyangiaceae bacterium
GTCAGCCGGCGGGTGGAAAACCCGCCTCGAACCCGCCGTCGAGCCCCCCGAAGACCAGCTAGTGCAGCGCAAACGAGATAGCGGCAATTTTCGACGTGGGCGCTGCACTAGCGCGGACGCGCAGCGGACGCGGGGTCTGGGGCGAAAGCCCCAGCGAAACGGTTGGGGCACGCCCTGCGAAGCAGGGCCAACCATCGCTTGCGATGGTTGCGCTTATGTCATAAGCGGTGCACTAGGTCGGTGAGGGCGCTGGCCGGGGAATAGCCGGGCGCTAGGCTGTGTTGCCTGACTGAGCATGAAGGCACCCAAGGACGACCTCGGAGAATTCGAGCGTGAGGCGATTTCTCACCTTTCGACGCTCCTGGCGGTCAGCTCCCGGCTGACCCGGAGCAGCGTCGAGGCGGAGGATCTCGTCCAGGACACCCTGCTGAAGGCGCTGCGCGCCCGGGAGCACTTCACCCCGGGCAGCAACATGCGCGCCTGGCTGCTCCGGATCCTCACCAACACCTTCATCAACCGGTATCGCCGGGGCGGTCTCGAGCGCAGCGTGCTCGACGGCCCCGACGCCGATCCGCTCGCCGACGGTTGGATCGGCGCCTCCACGATGGAAGCCATGCGCGACCCGGAGTCTCGGGCGCTGCGCACGCTGCTCGAGCGAGAGATCGTGACCGCGCTCGACGAGCTCCCGGAAGAATTCCGCCTGGCCGTGGTTCTCTCCGACGTGGAGGAACTGAGCTACAAGGAAATCTCCGAGATCATGGGCTGTCCGATCGGCACGGTGATGTCGCGCCTGCACCGTGGCAGGCGCATCCTGAAGGGCCGCCTGTACGAGCACGCGCGTTCGCTCGGCATCATCGGGCCCGAAGACTCGATTGGCCGCCGCGCGCCGAAGGCGGTCGTCGAGCTCGCAGATTACCGGAAGAGCAAGGCAGGTAACGAATGACGCCTTGCCGCCAAGTGCTGACCCTGCTCGAAGCGTACGCCGACGGCGAGCTCGAGCCGGATCGTGTGCTGGAGATCGAAGCGCACCTCGAGGATTGCGCGAACTGCGGGACGACGCTCTCGCTGCATCACGCCGTGCGCAAGAGCTTGCGCCGCGCCGTGCACGCGGCCGCCGTTCCGAGCGACGCGTTTCGCGAGCGACTGGTCGCGCAACTCCGCGCGGAGACGGGCCGTGACGAAGCGCTGCCGCACCTGCAGACCGATCGTCACGGCGGGATGCTGTCGTGGAACAGCATCTTGCCGCTCGCCGCCGCCGCCGCGATCGCGTTGTTCTGGTCGGCGCGCATCAACGACGGTCACGTGGCGAAGGCACCGAGCACTCACGCCGCGACGGCCGACGCCGTCAACGTCGATCAGATTCTGGAAGAGCTCGTGAATCGCCACATCGATCGCGAGGCGCCGGCGGTGACGGAGCCGGAGCTCGTCGGCGAGCTGGAGCCCGAGGTCGGCGTGCCGGTGCGCGCCCCGAGCCTCGCGCAGTACGGCGCGCGCTGGGTGGGCGGCAGCGTCGTGCCGGTGCGCAATCAGCGCGCGGCTTCGCTGCGCTACCAGGTGAGCGGTCACCGGATGACGCTCTACGTTTACAACTCGGAGCGTTTCCCGCTCAACACGCGGCTCACCAGGCGCGTCGTGCGCGACGAACCCGTGTACACCGGGTGGAAGCGCGGTTACTCGATCGCCGCCACCGAGCGGCGCGGCGTCGGCTACGCGGTCGCGACGGATCTCGGCGAAGACGAAGGCGCCGAGATCGTCGCTTCGCTGCACTGAGCGCGCGCGGCGACCGCGCGCGGCGACCGCGCGCAGCGACCCCAAACACGAGCGCGACAGGGCGCGCACACACCGGCGACGTTGTCGCACACGAACACGCGTTCGTACGGGTGAGCGCGACATCGCCGCGGATCTCCCCACTCCGGGACGGCGGCGCGAATCGCACCCCCGCGCGTCGACGGCGGCGCGAATCGCGCCCGGTCTCTCGCGAGCGGCGCGATTCGCACCGCGCACCTGCTCAGCGGGCGCCGCGAAGCTCCCCGAAAATCGCGCTCGAAACACGCAACTTCGGTGTTTGCACACGCACGCACACACTCGGCACCGGAGTGCGCCCAGGTATACAAACCTCCTTGTTTTCAGCGGTGATTGCAATTGACTGCGTCATAAATTGCACGACAGGTCCCACTTATCGCAGTCGCTAAAGTTGGTAGTCATGGCGGTCGTTACTACACGCACTGTGATACCGACCTACACAACGGCCGCTTTCGGATGCGCTTCATCCAGAAGGATGAGGACCCCGTGAGCGAACCGGGGGTAGCGGAGGGTCAAGTCCTCGGGCGGTACGAGCTGCTCCTGCGCGTCGCGCAGGGCGGCATGGCTCGAGTTTGGGCGGCGCGGCTGCACGGCACGCGCGGCTTCCGCAAACTCGTCGCGGTCAAGACGATCCTGCCGGGCGTGATGGACGGCGACCGGCTCGAGCAGATGTTCCTCGAAGAGGCGACGCTCGCTTCCGGCATTCATCACCCGAACGTCGTCGACACCATCGAGCTCGGCGAGCAAGACGGCGTCCTGTACATGGCGCTCGAGTGGGTCGACGGCGAGCCGCTCAGCCTGCTGATGACCGAAGCCGCGAAGACGGGCGGCATCCCGCTGCCGATCGCAGTGAATCTGATCGGGCAGGCGTGCAAGGGTTTGCATGCCGCGCACGAGCTCACCGACGAGCACGGCGAGCCGCTCGGCGTCGTGCACCGCGACATCTCGCCGCACAACATCCTGGTCACGTACAACGGCATCGCCAAGGTCGTGGACTTCGGCATCGCCAAGGCGACGCAGCGATCGAGCGAGCTGACGACGGCGGGCGAGGTCAAGGGCAAGCTCGCGTACATGGCCCCCGAGCAGGTGAAGGGCCAGGCGATCGATCGGCGCACCGACGTGTTCGCGCTCGGAACGATCCTGTACGCGCTCACCGCCGGAAGGCATCCGTGGAAGGGCGATCACCCGGGCGCGACCGCGGCGCGACTCTGCTCGTCGCGACCCGCCAAGCCTCCCTCGTCGTTCTGCCCGGACTACCCGCCGGCGCTCGAGCTGGTGGTCCTGAAGGCGCTCAACAAGGATCCGAACTTCCGCTACGCGACCGCGCACGAGTTCCTCTGCGCGCTCGAAGAAGCGCTGCCGAACTCGCTCGAAGGCAACGCCGAAGCCCGCATCTCGGAGTTCATGAAGGAGCTCTGCGGCGCGCGCGGCGTCGAGCGCAGGAAGCAGATCCGCCTGGCGGGCGAGCTCCTCGATCAGCGTCGCGCCCTCACGGGGACGATGACGACCGCCACCGCCACGGGCGGTTCGACCAGCGCGGTCATGCTCGACGGCGTGCATCGCACCGGCGCGAGCACCATCCAGCCGGGCACGAGCCCGACCGGACAGAATCCGCTGCAACCCGTCGCCCGGCGCCGCTTCGACAAGGCCGTCTGGATCGCCATCGCGGCGGTCGCGGCCAGCGTCGCCGTATTCGCGACGCGCACGCGCGACGCTCATGAAGAGCCCCGCGCCGCGGCCGTTGCGCCGCCGCCCGCCGCGCCCCTCACCGCCGCACCGGTCGAGACGCCGAAGGCCGAGGCCGCACCCAGCGCGAGCGCCGCGGCAGAGATCGACGACGAGAGCGAGCTCGAGGGCGGCAAGCGCAAGAAAACGAAGGGCGACGCGCGCGCAACCAGGACCGCGCGCGCCTTCGTCCCGCCCGCCGCGGCCGCCGCACCGAACCCCGCGGCCCCGACGAGCGACCCCGCTGCTCCCGCCGACGCAGCGACTCCGGCTCCGACGCCAGCGCCCGCCGCTAGCGCGAACGCCTGGAACCCCAAGACCTTCGGCAATCGCTACTGATTCTGATTCTGATTCTTTGCAAATCGTAATTGAGGGGAAAGGAAGCCCATGATCCAACAACGAAACTGGCTGGCGTTGAGTGTCAGCATCGGAAGCTCGCTGCTCCTCGGCATGACGTCGTGCAGCAGCGAAGACGACGGCTTGATGCTTCCGCAGGCAGGCAGCAACACGGCAGGCAACGGAGGATCGGCGGGCACCGACGGCAGCGACGCCGGCAGCGAGAACGGCGACGCGGGCACCGGCGAGACGGCCGGCAAGGGCGGAAGCCGTTCCTCCGGCGGTAGCGGCGGCAAGGCGGCCGGCAAGG
>DASXWF010000315.1:0-11130 GCA_036503835.1 Polyangiaceae bacterium
GGATTCCGGCTTCGATCCCGAACCCAGGGCGATGATCACGGGTGCCGGCGGGGGCGCGCTGGGAGCCTCGACGGGCTCCGGAGCCACGAGGAGCGGAACGGAGAGATCCTGCGCGCGATCGCTCGCGAGCTCGATCTCTCGCGTCGCGTCGCTGTAGCCGCGCATCGTCAGATCGACGCGATGCGCGCCCGGAGCGAGATCGCCCGTCCACGGAGTCACGCCGACCGGCTTCTGATCGACCGCAACGGTCGCGCCCGTCGGCTCCGACATCACGGTGAGCTGCTGGACGCCCTTCCTCGCGAGCCGCGCCTCGTACCGCAGCACGAGCTCCTCGACGGCCTTCGCGTTCGGCGCGTCGGGCGAGCGCCGCAAGTAGTCGCGGTACCAGCGCAATGCACCCGAGTCGTCCCCGAGCTTTTCGTAGGCACGCGCGATGTTGAACGAAAGCGGAGCGCTCGGCGACATGCGGTCCGCCTCCAGGAACAGATCGACCGCGTCCTTGAAACGGCCGGCGGCATACGCTTCGACGCCCTGCTCGTAGCGAGCCTTCGCCTCCGCGAGCTTCGTCTCCGCGTCAGGAGCCGCCGGCGCCGGAGCTTCCCCGGCCCACGCGTGCAAGGACAGCGTGAGGCCGCAAATGAAGGAACGGATCCGCACGACTCGAGAGTTTCCCAGAGCTTTGGTTCGGCCTCAATACGGAGCCATCAAGTCGAGCTTCGGTCTCGATCCGGGACTCCCCGCGGGCCGTGCCGTCTTGCTGCGATCGCGCGTCCGTCGCGCGCTGGGAGCCGGGGGTGTAGGCAATTCCGCCGAAGCGCGAGCCGCTGGCGCAGGCGCCGCTCCGCCGACGCTGGAAATCGGAGGAGCGGGTTCGACGCGCTGGAAGGCAGCGACCGGCCCGGCGGACTGCTCCGGAAGCGGGCCCGAGTCGGTCTCCCGCGGAGCGCGCAGCACGAAGAACAGGAGAGCGAGGACGAGCACCGCACACGCCGCACCGGCGGCGCGCAGGCGCTGCCGGCGAACGACCGTCGGCCCGGGCACGGACGGAGTCGCGAGGCTCGTCGGCGCGTGCGGGTTCGCGAACTGCGGTGGCGCCTTCGTGACCGCCATCCCGGACGGCGCGCCCATCTCTCCCGACAGCGACGGAAACGAGCCGCGGCTCTGCCGTCCGACGTCGCTGCGCCGGTTGAGCCAGCGAGCTTCGAGCGAGCCGCCCGCTGCGTCCTCGAACACCCCCTGCCGGTAGAGCCAGCCCGCGAGCGCGACGCCGAGCTCGTCCATCGAGCGCCAGCGCGCCGAGCGCTCTTTCGCCATGCCGATCTCGACCAGCTTGGCGAGCTCGGCGTCACCTGCCGCACGATCGAGGAGGCTCGGCGGGTCGTCTTCGACGATCGCGCGCAGGAGCGCGTTGTAGTTCGCGCCCGTGAAGGGCGCGTTACCGCTGATCGCCTGGTAGACGACGACGCAGAACGCCCAGACGTCCGAGCGGAAATCGATGTCCTCTTCCCCGCGCGCCTGCTCGGGAGACATGTAGTCGGGGCTGCCGACGACGACGCCGCGCTCGGTCTGGTGCGTCGCGAGCTCGCGCTGCTCGAGCTTCGCGATGCCGAAATCCACCAATTTGGACTGGCAAGTCGCGCCGTCGCTCACCAGAAAGATGTTGTCCGGCTTGATGTCGCGGTGGACGATGCCCTTCGCATGCGCGGCGCGCAGGGCGTCGGCGATCGGCAGGAGCAGCTTCACGGCGTCGACGGCGCTGAGCCGCCAGTCGCGGTGCAGCCGGTCGCCCAGGCTCTCGCCCTCGAGAAGCTCCATGACGATGAAGGGCTCGCCGCGCTCGGTCTGGCCGATGTCGAAGACGCGCACGATCGCGGGATGGCCGAGCTTGGCTGCGGCGCGCGCTTCCTGCAGCAGGCGCAGCGACATGTCCTCGCGGTTCACGTCGCCGCGGATCAGCTTGATCGCCACGGCCGAGTCGAGCGCCACGTTGTGCGCCGCCCACACCGACCCCATACCGCCCTCCCCGAGCATCCGCTCCAGCCGGTACTTGCCGCCGACGAGCATGCCCGGGGCATACTGGAGCGACGAAGGCGTGGAGGTTTCGGGGAGCATCATGAAGCGAACGGGCTAGCCCGCGCTCTCTGGGCAATCGTAAGAAGCTAGCGCAGGGCGACCAGGCCGCACGTGTTTCTCCGCATGTTTCGCGAGCGAGAGGCACCCGGAAGGGGAAAGGAGGACACTCACATACATGGGCGGCGGCAAGACTCTACGATCAAGGGGCCTTTCTCAGTGAGTGGTCCGACCCCAGGTCAATTACGCCCGCTTCTTCTCGGGCTACGCCGCGAGGGCTGCCGCCTGCCTTTTGCGCGTTTCGCCGAGACGCACGTTTCGGGCGCCCCGACATCGACCGGCGCGGAGTATTTTTTCGGGGTGCCCCGCCCGAACTGGTTCCTGGCTTTCCCGGTGGAGGGCTCGTTCCTGGCCGATCTGCCGGCACCTCCCCCGAGGTTTCGCCTCTTCCCGCGGGAGGACGTGCACCTGACGCTGGTCTTTCTGGGTGGCTGCGGGAAGGAAGCGGCGGAGAAGGCTTTCGCGCGGCTCGAGGGATTGGTTGCCGAGCGCCGGATCGGGCGTATCCCGGTGACCCTCGGCGACGTGGCACCCCTCGGCGGGTCGCGCCGGGATTACACCGCGCTCTCGGCGTTGCTCGAGGGTGGACGCGAGGAAGCGAGCGCCTGCATCGCAGAGCTTCGCGATCCCATCACGGAAGCCGCGGGGCTCCGCCGCCAGCTGCGCCCGCCGAAGCCGCACGTCACGCTAGGGCGCCCTCCGCGGCGCGCGAACCCCGTCGAGCGCGAGGCCGGGCTCGCCTGGGCGGCGCAGCTCGACTTGAAGAAGGTGAGTCGAACGCTCGATCGCGTCGCGCTCTATACCTGGACGGACGATCGCCGCGAGCGACTCTTTCAGATTACCGCCGAGCTCGCGCTGAGGTGAGCTCGCTGCCTACTTCTTCGCCTTGCGGTTCGTTTTCGTCTTGCGAGGCGGTTTCTTGGATTTCGGCTCGGGCTTGGCCTTCGAATCCAGGCCGGCGACGAGCTTCTTCGGTGCCTGGGCGCGATAGCTCTCGTCGATCCACGCCTTCAGCATCGGAAGCGGCAGCTTGCCGTCGGGAAATTTCGCGGACACCCAGCCGCTCTTGCCGAGCCCGTAGCCGGTCGGCTCGGTGAACGGCAGCTCGAGCGCGAGTGCGTTCGACTCGGGCAGCTTGCAAGAGATCTTGAACGGCTCGCCCTCGACGCTGAGGTACGCAAACGTCTTGTCCTTGACCGCGAGATCGAGGTGGCCGGGCCAGGGGCTCTTCAGGTGCGAGCCGGGGTAGCGAAGCCCGAAGTCGCGGAGTTCCTTGAGTGCGGCGTCGGTGTTCGACTGCTTCTTCGGCATACTTCGTTTCCTGTGACGCGCGCCGCCTGCTCAGGACGACGTTGAGCATGGCTCCGTTACCACACCGGAAGCCGGACGTGACGGTGAAGCGCTTCAGTTCGCTTCGTAGGCGCCGATGCTCGGCGGCTCCGCGTAGCAATCTCCGTTCAGATCGCCGTCCACGGGCGACGCGATGCCCGCGCCGGCGGCGGGACTCGCCGCCGCGATCGCGAAGTCGTCGCCCGCGGCGTTCGCGAACGCCGGGTCTTCGCCGTAGATTGCGTCCGTTTCCGCCACCGGGAGGCCGTTCGGCTCCGAGTTCTCGGGCGCGTCCGACGCGTACCAGAGGTTGTTCGAGAACTCGAAGGTCTCGGGGGCCGTCTCGCCCCCGACGTTGATGTGCGTCGAGAGATCGGCGAGCGCGTAGTAGACGACGTTGTTCACGAAGCGCCCGTCGCTCGCCGGGGCAAACTCGTACTCGCCCTCGCTGGTCGTCTCCTGCAGGATGCGCACCACCCAGTGCTCGGGCTCCACGATCGTGTTGTTGGCGACCAGGCAGCCGACGCACCCGACGAACGCGATCGGCGAGACACCCCCGCGGAAGACGTTGGCGACGACGCGGATGTCGCGAGCCTCCGCGTTGACCTCGCTCGTCGAAAGCGCCGGGCGGAAGAACTCGAAGCCCGTCGAGCCGCCGATGTTGACGGCGCGCTCGCCGGCCGCGAAGAAGCGATTCTGAGTGATCTCGATGTTCTCGCTGCCGCCCTTCGACTGGACGCCGTTGCCGCCGAGGTCGCGGAAGACGTTGCGCGCGACCACGCCGTCGTGGCAGCCCACGTGGTCGATCGCGCTGCCGCCGCTGCAGCCGCGGAATTCGCTGTCGAGCACGAAGTAGCGATCGACGCCGGACAGCTTCAAGCAGTCCTGGTTGCCGCCGTCGCCGATGTCGTAAATGAGGAGATTGCGAAACACGAGATCGTGGGTCTCGCCGCTCGCGGTCTCGCGATCGTCTATGTTGAGTCCGTTCGAGCTCTGGCCGGTGATTTCGAGATCATGCACGACGACGAAGCTCACGCCGCTCAGCTGGACGGCGTTGTCACCGCCGGAGATCACGGGCCGCTCTTCCCCCGGTACTCCTCCAATCCAGATCGGCGCGTCCGCGCTGCCGTTGACGCCGCTCACGAATGCACCGCCGTCGTACGTACCCGGCCGGATGCGCACTGCCGTCCCCGGTGTCGCCGCGTCGAGCGCCGATTCGAGATCCGGAAATGGATCTTCCGAGGAGCCGTCACCGGGACCCGACGCATCGGCATCGACGAAGAGCTCGCGCTCGGGCGCGCGATCGTCCTCGAAGGTGGCGATCGCTCCGCACTCGCCGGGCGTCGGGTTGCCGCCGCTGCCTCCGCTGCCGGCACTCGGGGCACCGGCGTCGCCGCCCGAACCTCCGGGATCGCTCGACCCGCCGGAGTTGGTGCCGCCGGGGCTCGCCCCGCCTCGGCCCGAGCTCGAACCGGAGGTGCCACCCGACCCCGCACCGGACGTACCGGAGGAACTGCCGGCCTTTCCGTTCGTGCCTGCGACGCCGCCGCTGCCCTTGCCCGCAGACCCGGCTCTGCCGCCGTTGCCGCCGTTGGCCGACGCGGAGCTGCCGCCCGCGGAGGGGGCCACGTCGTCGTCACCCGAGTCGCCGCAACCGAGGAGAGCGACCCCTATCCCCGCCAGCGCGGGAACCAAGCGAAGAAGTGCAGTGCGCATCTGCCTATCCTAACCCATTCCACTCCGCCCACTTCCCCGTTTGCGCTGCGCCCGAGAACTCGATGAAAGCTGGTAGAGCCAGTCAAACAGCGGAGCTCGTGTGCATGGGCCGTGCGGTCGCCGACCGCAGGCCGGGCATGCGATTTCAGGATCCCACGGCCTACGAGCTACTGGCCGAACCGGAGCGACAGCGCGTCGAGCGGGCAGTCTCGAGCCAAGCCGCTCGCGATCCCCGGGTGCTCGCGGATCGGACCTACCTGCGACAGCTCGCGGGCGTCATGACCGCACGGACATCCGGGATCGACGCCGCGATCCGCGAGCATGCTTCCGCGCAGCTCGTGATCCTCGGCGCCGGCCTCGACGGCCGTGCCTTTCGCATGCCCGAGCTCGCAGAGCGGGTGGTGTTCGAGGTCGATCATCCGGACTCGCAGCGCGACAAGCGCGGGCGCGCCGCGCGCTTGCGGCAAACGGCACGGGAAATCCGCTTCGTTCCCGTGGACTTCGCCAGAGACGGGCTCGACGCCGCGCTTTCCGGCAGCGGTCACGCTCCGGATCGGCCGACCACCTGGGTGTGGGAGGGAGTCGTGATGTATCTCGATCCCGCGGACATCGAAGCGACGATGCGCGTGATCGCGCGACGCTCGGCGCCGGCCAGCCGCTTGACCATCCTCTATCACAGCCCGTCATGGCTGCTCCGCTTCGTCGGCTTCATGACTCGGCGGCTCGGCGAGCCGCTCCGCTCGGAGCTCCGGCCCGAAGCCATGCGTGGCCTCCTCGCTCGCCACGGTTTCTCGGTGACGCGTGACGACGACATGCGAACCCTTGGCGCGGCGCTAGGTCCCGAAGTGCAACGCATGACGAGGTACGTGACCCACATGCGCAACGTCGTCGCCGATCGTCCGTGAGCGCCTCACCTCGGCCAGTTGGCCGAGCGGCTCAATTCAGGACGATCGGGGCTGACGTTGAGCGAAGAACGGCCGTTATTGCATCTCAGGAGAATCATGCCCGCGCCGGGTGCACCGAACCCGTCTCTGTTCGATGCCAAAACCAGGGCATTGAGCGCAGAACCGCCGTCCGTTCCCGAGGAGACGGCGACCGGAGACCGCTGGCTCGGGCGGCGCGTCGGGAACTACGTCGTGGATCGAGCGCTCGCACGAGGTGGGATGGGGTCGGTGTATGTAGCCCGTCATCCGCACCTCGGCCGCGAAGTGGCGGTGAAGTTTCTCGCGCAGGAGGTGAGCACGCACCCGGAGCTCGCCGCGCGCTTCCTGGCGGAAGCCCGGGTTACCGCGAGCCTCAACCACCCGAACATCGTCGACATCCTCGACTTCGGCGAGCTCGACGGCGTCCTTTACTACGCGATGGAGCTCCTGCGCGGGAAGAGCCTGCGCGCGGTCATGCGTGAAAAGGGGCGCTTCAGCGTCACCGCTCTCAAGCCCTACGTCGAACAGATCTGTTGGGCGCTCGACGCCGCGCACCAGGCCGGCATCGTCCACCGCGATCTCAAGCCCGCGAACGTGCTCGTGCTCGAGGGCGAGACGCCGCGCCTCAAGCTGCTCGACTTCGGCGTCGCCAAGATGCTCTCGAGCGGCGACAAGCAAACCAGGCACGGCCAGGTGCTCGGCACGGCCACGCACATGGCGCCGGAGCAGGCGCTCGGCGATCTCGACCGGGTCACGGCGCAGAGCGACCTCTACTCGCTCGGCGCGATCGCCTACGAAATGCTCGCCGGAAGGCCGGTCTTCCACCACGAGTCCGACGTGATGCTCATGGTCATGCACGTGCGCGACGCCGTGCGCCCGATCCGGGAGCATGCGCCCGACATCCCGGAGGCCGTCGCCCGCGTCGTCGAAGCCTGCCTCGCGAAGAATCCCACCGATCGCCCCGCCTCCGCGCGCGCTCTCGCCGAAGCGCTCACGCAGGCACTCCACGTCACGCGCCCGCCGGCGCTCGCGGCCACCCTCCACTCGACCGACCCTCGCGTCGCCGCGGACCTCCCGACCCGCGTCGCCTCCCCCGCCGAAGCAGCCACCCAGGTCGCGCCCGCTGCAGCCGCGCTCGCTGCAGCCCCTCCCGCTCCCGCAGCCCCTCGCACTGCCACCCCCGCTCCCGCTGCCGCTCGCACGCCCGCCGTCGCCGCCCCCCCCTCTCCCGCCCGCACTCCCGCGCCCGCGCCGACCGTCGCTCTCCCCCCTGCTCCCGCGATCGCGAAGGCCCCCGCCATCGCCAAACCGCGCCCGGCCAACACCCCCGCGCCCGTCCCCGCTCCCAAACGTCCCCCGAGCGGCGCTCAACCACTTACGGTTCGCAGCCCGAGCCCACCCGGCGTCCCCGCCGTAGAGCCCCCGGCCCCGAGCGCCGAATCGACCGTCGAGACTCTGCTCCAACGCCTGAAGCGCCGCGGTGATTTCCCCGCCTTCGGCCGCACCGTCGGCGAGGTCAGCCAGAAAGCGGACGCGAACAGCGCCTTCTCCGCGCATCAGCTCGGCGAGACGATCCTCAAGGACTACGCGCTCACGGCGAAGCTGCTCCGCGTCGTCAATGCGAACTACGCGCGCCGTTTCGGCGGTCGCGTCTACAGCGTCCAGCACGCGATCCTGATCCTCGGCTTCGACCGCGTCCGCTCGCTCGCGCTCAGCATCAGCCTGTTCAAGACCTCCGGCTCCGGCAAGGATCCGCAGCGCGTTTCCGAGTCCGCCATCAGCGCCCTCGTCAGCAGTGAAATCGCGCGCCACCTCGCGGGCGAAGCCCGGGTGAACGACGACGAAGCCCTCGTGTGCGCGATGTTCAAGAACCTCGGCCGGCACCTCACGCTCGTCTACCTGCCCGAGCTCTACGATCGCGTGCACAGGCTCGTCGAAGCCGAAAAGCTGGCGCTGCCGGTGGCCGCGGGGCGCGTCCTCGGCGCGAGCTTCGAAGAGCTCGGCACCGCGATCGGAAAGAGCTGGCAGCTGCCCGCGCAGGTCGTGAGCGCGATGGCGAGCACGCTACCCGAGGGACAGCTCGCGCGCAGCGAGGATCGCTTGAACGCGCTGGCCTGCTTCGCCAACGAGCTCTGTGATCTCGTCACGCGCGAAGCGCCCGAAACCCGCGAGCGTGCGACGCGCGAGCTGCTCCTCAAATACAAGAACCTGGTCAGCATCGAGCCCGAAGCCCTGCTCGACCTGCTCTCGGACGTCGAGCGCTCCCTCACGGAGCGCTACGCGAGCCTGCTCGGCAGCGACCTCAAGTCGAGCCGCTTCGTCGTCAACGTCTCGGTGCCGCCTGCCCCCGAGGTCCGAAACTCCCAGAAGCCGCGCACGAGCCTGCGCGCCAAGGCCCCGCGCGTACCGAACCTGCCCGGGCTCGTCGTCAAGCAGCGCGAGGCCCGCATCCAGCTCGCCCGCGTGATGACGGACGCCAGCGTCGAGACGAGCGTGGAGCTCTCCCTGCCTCCCGCCGCCGATCTCGAGCAGCGCATCGGCGAGCTCCGATCGAGCCTCGATCGCAGCGGTTCTCCGGATGCAGTCCTCGCTGCGGCGCTCGGCATCGTCAGCGAGCACCTCGGCATCCGCGCCCCGTTGATCCTCACGGCCTCGACCAATCGCCAGCACCTCGTCGTCCGTTTCGGCTTGCGCGACGACCTCGACGGCTTGAAGCGGGAGCTCAAGTTCCCGCTGCGCGCGACGGGGCCCCGCACCCAGCTCTTCGCGTCCGCGTATCACTCGGGCAAGGATCTCGTGGTCCGCGACTGCTTTGCCAAGGAAAGCACCGAGGCCCTGCCGCCCTCGTACTACGAGGTACTCGGCTCACCGGCCTTCACGCTCTGCTCGTGCCTCGGCAAGGGCGTCAATCCGGCCCTGCTCTTGCTCGAGGCCGACGACGCGGACGCGCTGCCCGACCCGCTGCGCATCGCGGAGCTCGTGGAGCTCCGGCACGTCGTCGCGCGCGCTGCGGCGCGGTCATAACGTAGAGTGCGTGCTCGACACGAGGCGGAAAAGCACGCCTCCGCCGGGAAGAAGCGGGACCTTCCCGGGGGTGGACAACGACCCGACGCGGCACTACGCGGTGTGAAAGGATTCACTCGTGCCGGAAGCGAACAAAGCCTCCCCCGTTCAGGGTCCGCCTTCCGTGCCGCCCGGAGGCGCTCGCGTGTCACGGCCATGGCGTACGGAGGGACTCCCCCCCGGTTCCGAGCAGTCCCCCCGCGAGCCTCGCTCGCGCTGGCCGAAGATCCTGCTGGCGGTGCTCGGTTACGGCGCCGTGTTCGCCCTGCTCACGGTCCAGGATCGGCTGAGCGATCCGCACGCGATCGCCTACACGGAGTTCAAGACCCAGGTCGCGGCCAGAAACGTCGCGGAGGTGTTCGCGCGGGGCGATTCGATCCAGGGAACGTTGCGCAAGCCGGCCGCGCTCCCCAACGAAAAGGGCAAGACGTACCAGGGGTTCATGACCGAGCGGCCGACCTTCGCCCGCGACGACCTGCTCGGCGAGCTCGATCAGGGCAAGGCGCTCGTCAGGGCCACGCCGCTCGTGTCGCAACGCGGAGCGTTCGCGAACCTTCTGATTTCGCTCGCGCCCGTGCTGCTGCTCGTCGGGTTCTACGTGTGGATGTTCCGCCGCCAGCAGCGCGCCCTCGGGGGCGGACTGTTCGGCAACGCGGGGGCGCGCAAACCGATCGATCCGGAGAGCGTGCGCGTTACGTTCGCCGACGTGGCGGGCATCGACGAGGTCGAGGCCGAGATCAACGAGATCGTCGATTTCTTGCGGGACCCGGCCAAGTACCGGCGGCTCGGCGCGCGGGCGCCGAAGGGCGTGCTGCTCTCGGGCGCGCCCGGCACGGGCAAGACGTTGCTCGCCCGCGCGACGGCGGGCGAAGCCAAGGTGCCGTTCTTCAGCGCCAGCGCCTCCGAGTTCATCGAGATGATCGTCGGCGTGGGGGCGAGCCGCGTGCGCGAGCTCTTCGCCGAGGCGCGCAAGGTCGCGCCCGCCATCATCTTCATCGACGAGATCGACACCATCGGGCGCGCGCGCGGCGGGGCACGCTCGATCGGCGGGCACGACGAGCGCGAGCAGACTCTGAACCAGATCCTGACGGAGATGGACGGCTTCTCGGGCAGCGAGGGCGTGGTGGTGCTCGCCGCCACCAACCGTTCGGAAATCCTCGATCCCGCCTTGCTCCGGCCGGGCCGCTTCGATCGGCTGATCACCGTGCACGCGCCCGATCAGAAGGGGCGGCTCGAGATTCTGCGCGTGCACACGCGACAGGTCCCGCTCGCTTCCGGGGTGAATCTCGGCGCCATCGCGGCCGCCACGCCGGGCATGACCGGAGCCGATCTCGCGAACCTCGTGAACGAGGCGGCGCTGCTCGCGGCGCGCCGTGCGGGAGACGCCGTGGAGGCGAACGACTTGAACGAGGCGCTCGAGAAGGTGCAGCTCGGCGTGGCGCGCAACGTCGTGATCTCGCCCGAAGAGCGCCGGCGCACCGCGTATCACGAGTCGGGGCACGCGCTGCTCGGAATGCTGCAGCCCGGGGCGGATCCGGTGCGCCGGGTCTCCATCATCCCGCGCGGGCGCTCGCTCGGCGCGACCTTCTCGACACCGCCGGCGGATCGCTACGGTCACGACGCGAAGTACCTGCGCGGCCGCATCATCGGCGCGCTCGGCGGCATGGCGGCCGAACGCGAGGTCTTCGAGGTGGTGACGACCGGCGCGGAGAGCGACCTCGAGAACGTGACGCGCCTGGCGCGCGCCATGGTCGGGCGTTGGGGCATGTCGGAGCGCCTCGGGCCGCTCTCGGTGCTCCCGGTGGATGGCGATCCGCGCATGGCAGGCATCTCCAACGGTCTGCTCGACGTCGTCGACGAAGAGGTCCGGCGGATCGTCGACGAGTGTTACGCGGAGGCGCGCAAGACGCTGCGCGATAACAGAGGCCGGCTCGACGCCATCGTCACTCAATTGCTCGCGCGCGAGACC